>DASZZO010000228.1:0-9390 GCA_035544915.1 Gemmatimonadaceae bacterium
TCTCAAGGCGATCGGCCGACTGCGTGAGCGCGTCTCGATGGCGCTCGCGCAGTCGGAACTCGACACGGAGGCCGCGCGTCTCGCCGAAGCGTACCCCGAATCGAACGCCGGCCAGGGTGGGCGCATCGTGCCGCTGGCCGAGGATCTCATGCGCCCCATGCGACCGGCGCTCCTCATGGTTCAGGCGGGAGCGCTCCTGCTGCTGCTCATTGCGTGCGCGAACATCGCCAACCTCCTGCTCGCGCGCGCCGCAGCGAGCAGGCGGGAATTTGCGGTACGGATCGCCCTCGGGGCGAGTCGCGCGCGTCTCATGCGGCAGGTGGCGGTCGAGTGCGCATTGCTCGCAGTGATCGGGGGCGGACTCGGACTCCTTCTCACGACGGTCGGGGCCGATGCCGTCGCTCGCGCAGGGACCGGTGTTCTGCCAGACATCGTCAATCTCGAGCCTGACCTGCGCGTGGTGACCTTCGTCATCGGAGCAACGTTCACTTCGGCGCTCGTTCTCGCGTTCGGGCCGGTCTTCTGGGCCGGGGCCCTCGCGGCAGGCAGTGCGCGGAACGGAGACGCGCTTCTGGTCGCACTGCGTGGCGGTGGCCGTGGAACCACCCCCGCCCACTCGGGATTGCGGCGGGCACTGGTGACCGCGCAGGTTGGACTCGCCCTCGTCGCACTCGTCGATGGCGGGCTCCTGGTCGGCAGCTACCGGAGGCTGCAGGCCGTGCCACCCGGCTTCGATGCACGTGGCGTTCTCACGGCGCAGGTGGCCTTGCCCGACGCAAGGTACCCGCGAGGCCAAAAGCAGATCGCCTTCTTTCGCGCGCTCACGAATCGAATGGCGCGCCTGCCCGGTGTGACCGCAACGGGTGCCGTGAGTATCCTTCCGGAGTCACCGAACTTTGATCAAACACACTTCCGTGTGGTGGGCCGCGCCTACGGACCGGGTGAGACGCCCGGCGCAGACCTCTATCGCGTCACACCGGGGTATTTCGCCGCTCTCGACATTCCCCTGCTGTCTGGCCGCGGGCTGACCGCGGACGACGACGACCGCCACCCGCCCGTGGCGGTGATCAATGCGACGATGGCACGACGCCTCTTCCAGGATTCGTCGGCCGTCGGCCGGCGCATCTGGAGCGGAGCGGGAAACCGTGAGCGGACGATCGTGGGCGTGGTGGGCGACGTCTACCAGTACGGGCTTGATTCGAAACGCACGATGCAGCTCTACGTACCGCACGCCGACAACTCAGGCGGCCAACTCACAGTTGCCATCCGGACCAGCGGCGACCGGGAGGCTCTCGCCCTTGTCCCCGCCCTGCGCGCCGCCGTGCGTGCGCTCGACCCGGACGTCCCGCTCGACGACGTGATGACGCTCGCCCAGGTGGTGGCCGGCTCCGCGGCGCGCAGACAATTCCTCGCGCGTGTGTCGCTTGGTCTCGCGGCCGGCGCCCTCCTGCTCGCGGCCATCGGGCTCTACGGCGTGATGGCCTATGCGACGGTGCAACGCACCGGCGAGTTCGGAATCCGCATGGCGCTGGGCGCCTCTTCGCGCGAGATCGCTGGACTCGTGGCTCGCGACGGCGTGGCCCTGACACTGCGCGGGTTGCTGGTCGGACTCGTCCTTGCACGGCTGACCGCACCGTACATCACCACGCTGCTGTTCGGTGTGACCTCTACCGACACGACGACATACCTCGCGTCACCCGTCATTCTGCTCTGCGTTGCAGTGCTGTCGTGTGTGCTGCCGGCACTCCGGGCGGCCGCGGCCAACCCGCTAATGGCGCTCAGAGGCGAGTAGCACGCTGGCCGTGGCGACCGATTCGCCATATCCTCCACTCGTCCCGACCACCGCCCCAATGGCCTCACGCCGCCCCAGCTCCGCTGATTCCCCGCGCATCCGCGTGCGCGTGCTCGCCGACTCCATTGTTGCCATCGGGCCCGGCAAGGCCGACTTGCTCGACGCGATAGCGGAAACCGGATCCATTTCAGCTGCGGCGCGAACGATGCGCATGAGCTACCGGCGCGCCTGGCTGCTCGTCGACACGATGAACGACTGTTTTCGATCTCCGGTCGTGACGACCGAGAAGGGCGGCGTCGAGGGAGGTGGCGCCGTGTTGACGCCGACAGGCCATCGCGTGCTGCGCGCCTATCGCGCACTGTCGAAGCGGGTCCGGACAGCGTTCGTGCCGCTCCTCCGCGCGCCGGCCCACAAGCGGTAGCCGCAACCGCCGCCAGGGCCGCCGCCCGGGCGGTCCTGTGCGCTGGCCGTTCGACCGATATATTCGCGGCGGTATATCGCTCCCCACACGGACCATGCCACGCCTTTCGCTGCGCCGATTGTTTCGCGTTGCCGCCACCGGGCCCATTCTCGCCGCGTCGCTCGCGCGCGCCCAGACCACCGACGCTGCGATTCTCGGCCGGGTGGCCGACACAGCCGGCGTGCCACTCCCCGGCGTGTCGGTGGCCGCACGGAACGTCGCCACCGGCGCGGAGTGGACGCTCACAACGAATGGGAGCGGCCGCTTTGCATTCGTGCAGCTGCCCCTCGGCGGGCCATATACCGTGACCGCACGGCGCATCGGCTATCGTCCCGAAGCGCAGTCTGGCTACGATCTCACGCTCGGGCGGCGTGTCCTCCTCGACGTGACAATGCACCGTGCTCCAACAGACTTGCCGAGCGTCACCGTGGCCGGCACCGAGAGTCAGTCACGGCGCGCGAACCTCGGCGGCAACTTGCGCGTCGACGCGGAAGCGCTGGCCCGAGTTCCAGCAGCGAATCGCAACTTCACCGACCTCGCCTCGCTCGCGCCAACGACCGGCGTGCAATCGTCGCTGCTCGGACAGCGGTGGACGTCCACCGACGTCCGCGTCGACGGCGCGCAGGCGCGCAACATGCTGCGCGCGGGTGAGTTCGGCGCCGGGCCCTTCACCGTCTCCATTGAGGCGATTCGCGAGTTCGAAGTAAGCACCAGTGTGTACGATGTTACTCAGGGACGACAGGGTGGCGGTTCGATTCGCGCGGCGACAAGGGCCGGTACGAACAGCTGGACAGGATCGGCATTCACGTATTACCGGGGCACCAGTCTTTCGGCTCCGACCGACTATCAGGGGCATGGCCGTGACGTGCGGGAGTTCGGCGCCGTACAGTGGGGTGCCAGTGTCGGCGGCCCGATCGCCGTGGACAGGGCGCATCTCTTTCTTGCCTTCGACCGGCAGGACGCGAACGCGCCACTGTTCAGCGGGCTCGTCCAGACGGCGGGCGATGAAGTGACGAATGGCATAGCGCGAGACTCGCTGAACCGGCTTGTCCGGATACTCGCCGGCAGATACGCCCTCGACACTGCGCGGCCGCAGATCGGGCGGCTCGAGGCGCGCCCAGTCGCCAATAACGCCTTCGCGAGGCTCGACTGGACACTCTCGCCGATCCATCGGCTCACGGTCACGCACAACCTCAGCGCATGGAACAGCCCACTCAGCGGGGGAGTCGACCAGCCCATCGCGCTGTTGGAAGCGCGCTCCAACTATCACAGCCTGGAGCAGCAGACGATGGCGACGTTTCAATCGGTGTTGTCCTCTGGATTGCAGAATGCCCTCGCAGTCGGCGTCGCGACGTCCGACCGTGAACTGACCCCAAACAGTCGCGTGCCCCGCGGATTCGTGCGCATTCAATCGGGACTCTCCGATGGGACGACCGGCGACATCAAGGTGCAGTTCGGCGGGAACCGGCTCGCACCCGATGACAGTCGTGAACGCCAGCTGCAGCTCATCGACAATGCCTACGTCCAGCGCGGAAACGTGCTGTGGACCGCCGGCACCGACAACACGCTGACAGCCCTCGATACGTATATCGCCGAATCGCAGAGCGGGCTGTTCGAGTTCAACTCGCTTGCTGACCTGGACGCCCGCAGGGCGTTTCGTTATAGCCGAACGCTCCCGCTCGAGGACCCGCAACCACACACGACGCAACGCGTGCTCGAGCTGGGCGCATACGTGCAGGCCGAATGGCGGCCGCGCGCCGATCTCACCGCCGCCCTCGGGCTTCGTTGGGACGGAACAGCCTTTCTCGATGCGGCCCGGCGCGACACGCTGGTGGAGCGCGTGCTGGGCAGGCGGACCGACCGGGCGCCGTCGGACTGGACGAAGCTGCAACCCCGCGCCCAGCTCGTATGGGACGCTCATGGCCAGGGCCGCGACATCGTGCGCATCGGTGCTGGACGGTTCGCCGCGCAGGCCCCCTATTACCAGCAGCACAATCAGCTGCTCAACGATGGCCGTCGCATTGCGGACATCACGCTGACCGGCGCCGCGGTCCCCGTGCCGGATTACGCGGCCTATCGAACTGATCCGTCGAAAAACCCCGGGATTCCGGCCGGCGCCGCGCCGCCTCCGCCATACGTCAACCTCGTCGCGCCGGGCTTCCGGACGCCGGGTGTCTGGAAAGCGACTGCCGCGTACCGCAGGACCATGACGACATGGCTGGCGGTGACAGGCACGCTGCTCTTTGCGCGAACAACCGATGACTATGTGTATGTCGACCGGAATCTTCGCTCCGACGCCGCGTTCACACTGGCCAACGAGGCCAACCGTCCGGTCTTCGTGCCGGCAGCGACGATCGACCCGCAAGGGCGGACGCTCAACGCCAACGCGCTGGCGCATCGCGAGCTCGGCCGCGTGCTCGAGCTCACGAGTGGCGGATCGGGCAGGCAACGCGCGGCAATTCTCGAGGCCTCACTCACCCTGCCGCGCAACGCACGCGCCGACATCTCGTACACGTACAACCACGCGGACGACAACACGACATACGGATGTTGCCTGGCGCGCACCGCAACGACCTTCACGGCAATCACGGGTGATCCGCGGGACCTGTCCGGCTCGTGGGGACCCTCGGACGCGGACTTCCGCCAGAAACTCGTAGTCAGCGCCGTGCTGCCCGAGTTCTGGGGCGTGCGCGTCAGCGGGCGCTACGTGGGCAGCAATGGCCGGCCCTTTTCAGCGGTGGTGAACGGCGATATCAACGGCGATGAAGCAACCAGCAACGACCTCGCATTCGTCTTCGATCCTGATAACAAGCGCACTCCGCGCCCTGTGGCCGATGCGATGCGTCGCGTGCTCGCCAACCCGAACAACGTCGCCCGCAACTACTTGAGCGCGAACCTCGGCCGCATCGCCTCGCGCAACGGCGTGTTCGCACCATGGGTGGGCCACGCGGACATGCGCGTGACGAGGGCGATCGGGACGATCCATGGCCAATGGATCGAGATTGGCCTCGACGTCTTCAACGTCGCGAGCCTGCTCAACCCCGCGTGGGGCGCGGAATACCAGTTGCCCATCGCGATATCCAACCAGAACCCCGTCGTGCAGCGCATTCCGCTGCTGAATGTCGTCGGGTTCAATCAGGCGACCAGGCAGTACGTGTATACGGTGAACGAGAACTTCGGCGTGCTCGCGAAGTCAGGGACGCCGTATCAGATGCAGCTGTCCGCGCGCTACGGCTTCTGAAGAGCGTGCTCGCCCTCAGCGCTGACGAACGCTCCCAACCATATTCACGGCTGCGCGAGCACCACACCAACCTCGGCGGCTGCGCGGCGCCCCGAGTCGAGCGCGCCTTGCATCCAGCCCGGCCACGCTGACGCGTGTTCGCCGCAGAAATGCACGTTTCCCTCCGCAGGCGCGACATGCGGCCAAAGACTCGTCACCTGGCCGGGCTTGAACCACGCGTAATCGCCACGTGCCCACGGGTCCTCATCCCAGCACTTCGACGTGCCACCCTCGACCTGCTCGCGAAGCCCCGGAAAAACGTTCTCGATCTGCTCCGCGGCCAGCGCCAAACGTTGTTCGCCGGACATCGCCGTGATGCGTCGCGCATTCGCTCCGGTCGCATAGGTCTGCAGTACGCCCCGTGGGCCGCGCTGTAACGCGGTCGCGGACGCAATATTCCTCACCGGCAGATCCGTCGTTGCGCTGCCGGAGAGCCCCTCCCGCTCCCAGAAGCGCGTGCGACATTGCAGGTACATCCGCGCGACAGAGGTGTACTCGAGGTCGCGAATGGCGCGCAACTTGTCAGGCGAGAAAGCGGGCGCAACGACGAGGCGGCGAAGCACGGAAAACGGAATGGAGCAGACAAGATGGTCCGTTGTCACTCGCTGCGTCTGGCCGCCGCCGCTCACGGAGTGAACGCTGAGCGTCACACCCTCGGGGCTGTGATCGATACGAGTGACCTCGGCGCCATAGTGGATGCGGTCCTTCAGCCGCTCGGCGAATGCATGCGGCAGCCTGTCGTTGCCGTCCGGTATCGCAAAGGTCTGTCGTCCGTTCTGGCGGAGCGCGAGGTCGCGGAGCCCCGACAAGGCGCTATACGTATCCACACCGTCGCCCCACAGGTCGTTGTAGCCCAGCCGCAGCAACGCCACCGCCTCGTCGGAGGCACCTCGCGAGCGCCAGAGTCCGGCCATGGTCATCGTGTCGTAATGCCGCAGGGAAGCCGGCGGCCAATCCCGTGCGTCCGGCCCCGGGACGGCATCGACGACAGCCTTGATATCGGTCGCCGTGTAACGCGCGCGCATTGCGGAAGCGCCGAGTGCTCGCTCTTCGGGAGAGAAGGTGAATGGCCACTCGATGGACGCGCTTCCGCCGAGCTTCACTCGCTTGCCCCGCACATAGAACACCGGGGCCAAGGCATCGCGCGCGGACGTGGCGACGAGTGGAAGCTCGAACAGCTTCACATAATGCATCGTCCAGGTGTGGTATTCGGGGATGAACATCGCTCCTGCCTCGGCGTGCAGTCCGTCCGAGAACGGTTCGCGGATAGTCCACACCCGTCCGCCAGGCCGCGTCCGTGCCTCGAAGACGGTCACATCGTACCCCGCCGCCGCAAGCTCGTAGGCGGCAACCAGCCCTGCGAGTCCGGCGCCCATCACCGCAACACGCTTCCCGTCGCCGCGTGACTGCGGCAGCCGAGCGTAGTTCGACGATCGGTGGTGCACCGAATCCAACGCCGGTATCCGGGCCGGTGCCACGATCGCCGCGCCGGCGGCCGCGGCACTGAATGCGAGGAACTGTCGACGGCTCACGTGTTCGGTCATATCAGCCCCTTGGTCTTCACCACGCGCCGGCGGTATGGGAGAAGCATATACGGCACGGTGCCGCCTCCGATGATGGAGCGGCTAACGTTCGGCGGCCTCCGATAATGCACAGAAATGACGCCCGCCGGCACCACGGCACAAGTGCAACGTCCGCCGAGTCGCCGGGGCGGAACCCAACCAAGGTGGCGTCCCGCGGGTTGCCAGGCTACGCTCGCTGGCTCGCGGTCATCCGTCACATGAACCGCTCCCTGCCCGCCGACCGCTGGGCGCGCGGACTCGCGAAGGGACGCAAAGCGAGGCGTGGACGACTCGGTCAGCTCGGAGCGGCCCCGAAGCGATCGCCGAACCACCTTCCCGGCAGCTCGGCGACCATGATCATCGTCGTGATCTGCCCCGTTGTGCTACTTGTGCTCCTGGTGCTCCTTGTGCTCTTTGTGCTCCTTGTTCTCCACGTGCGCGACGGTCCGCATCCACGGATGAATGCAGCACTGGAACTTGAGGTCGCCCGTTACGTCGACGAGTTCCTTATAGGTGCCTCCCGGCGGGACAAAGTCGTCATCGCCGAGCATGGTGCACTCGGGCGCGACGTCCGGGTTACCGGAGAGATCGTTGAGCATCGGAACAACGCCGCCGCCGAACTCTTCGACACGCGTGAACGTGTGCGTTTCACCCCCACCATTGTGCGCGAGGATCGTTTCCCCGATGCGTGGCTCGAGTTCGCCCGGCTCAAAGCGCCATGCCTTTGCAATCCGATTCCTCTCGAGTTCCGCGATGAACTTCTGGAACGTGATCCCCTTGCCGTGGCGCACGCACGTGCCATCGCCCAGCGCGTGATTGAACGTGGCAGGGTCGCACTTGTCCAGCATTGCAACGTTCAGCGTGGACCCCTCGTGCGCGTCGCCGGACTCGCCCGGAACGTGGCTGTTAGCGGCGACTGAACGGCTGGCCGCACGCCCAGTTGGATCGGTTGGTTGGCTGGCATCGGTGCAGGCAGTGAGCAGAATCGGGACGAACGCACTTGCGACAGCACAAATGAGGCGACGCATGCAGCACCTCCTTATGGATGGTGGGACCATTGCCCCGCTGAAGAAACGGATCCGCCAGGGGCATAACAGTGGCGCACTTGGCGGCCGCACCGCGCCACGCCGTTTCGTCTCATGCTGAACAGGAGATGACCTCTACAACCATGGATGAAGAAGAAACATACGCAACATGACGGCAAACTGGGTGCCGGATTGAAAGTCGGACCGGGGGGAGCGTCCCATGTGTCAACCCGGTCGAATCCATGCTGAATGCCGTTCAGGGTTGACGCGCCTTCTGGACTCGCATGAGCGAGTCAACGAGGTGGTGGACGCGCACCTCGATCGCATCGCGGCCCGCCGCGTAGTCGGCGCTGACGGACGGCAGGCCATCCCACCGTTCGCGCGGAGCGTGGGTCGGTGCGCTCACCGAGGCGGGCACGTCAAACGAGACGACCAATGCCGCACCCGCGAGATCTTCCGGGCGAAGCGGCCGCGGCCGGAAGGCAGTGACGTCAAAGTGATCACCCGCCAATTCGGTTCGCATCCATGGCGGCACGATCGAGTCGGCGGTTGTTCCGCGCGAGACCGCCTCCATGCGAAGGCCCGCGACGCTGGCGTAACGCTCGAAGAGAACCTTCGCGAGCAGGCTCTTGATAGTGCCGTGTTCGCAGATGAACAGGACTGCAGGCGGCCTGGCTGGCGCAGCCCCCTGGCCCGTGAGCGCCGCGGGCATGCCCGGTCCATGGGTCAGCGCGATCAGGCCGACGCGCCGCAGCCGCGCGCTCATCCCGGCCTCCGGCCTGGCCCCGCCGGCCCATTGCGTAGGCGCCTCAGATGAATCATGATATGATTCAACTGTATCACGCCTCTTCCTTCTGGTCAAGGACCGCCCGGTGGACCGACTCATGCGCGTGCTCACCCATACCGACGTCGACACACTGCTCGACGTCCGCACGTGCTTTCTGGCGGTAGAAGATGCCTTCCGGCAGCGCGCACTCGGCCGCCCCGCCCCGAGCGGCCTGCTCGGCGTGCATGTGGGGAACGGTGGCTTTCACGCGAAGGCTGCCATGCTGCATCTCTCACGGCCCTGGTTCGCGGCAAAGGTCAACGCCAACTTTCCCGGCAACCCCGAGGCCTCCGGATTGCCGACCATCCAGGGTGTGCTGATCCTCTTCGACGCCTCGTGCGGACTGCCGCTTGCGGTGATGGACGCGGCGGCAATCACGACACTCCGGACGGCTGCGGCGACCGCAGTCGCGGCGGCACGCCTGGCGCTCCCTGGCGCACGGACC
>DASZZO010000229.1:0-5348 GCA_035544915.1 Gemmatimonadaceae bacterium
CCACGTAATCATAGAAGCGTCGTTCGACGCCGTCGATCTGAAGGGTTTTCTCGCCAGGACCGTCGCTCGCCGTCACACCCCAGCACCGCTCACCATACTGCGCGAACCCCAGCGGGTTCCGGATTGCGTACTGCCGCTGGACATAAGTCGCGCGCCGCGAGTTCTCGAAGTAGTCGATTCCATGTTTGCGCATGAAGTCATCCTGGATGCCGCGAAAATCGACCCAGACGTGCGACATCTGATGAATGAAGAATGACCCGGCATGCAACAGTTCCCAGTCGTAGATCCTTTTCCATTCGTACGTTGACGCCCACGCGCGATAGGCCTCGGGCGTGACGGCATGCGTCGGGGATCCCAGCGCCAGTATATAAAGGATCAGCGCCTCGTCGTATCCTTCCCATCGATATGGAAGGAATCCGCTCTCCGGCCGCCACCCATGGGTGATGGTAGCGCCGCCATTCTGCGCCCACTGCCAATCGGCGCGCGCGTACAACTGTGCCGACAACTCGCGCACCGAACGCTCGGCCGGCGCATCGCGATCGAAATACCTGGCGGCCGTGAGGGCGCCGGCGAAGAACAGGGCGGAGTCCACGGTCGACAGTTCGCAGTTCCACGCCCGGGCACCCGAGTTGATGTCGAGAAAGTGATAAAAAAACCCCTTGTATCCGGTGGACGTGGGCTCCGGCCCCTGAGAACTTCCCCAGAAGAACCGCAGGGTCGTGAGCACCCGCTCGATCGCCTCGTCGCGCGTGATGAACCGCCGTTCGACGGCAACCGGATATGCCGCCAGCCCGAGACCGACAGCCGCGATGCTTGCGGGCCAGGACGCCGCCGTCTTGTCGAGCACGAGCCCGTTCGCTGGGTTGGTTTCTTTTCGGAAGTACTCGAAGGCCCCGCGCTGAATCGACTCCAGCCAGGCCGTCTCAGACACGCAATCGCTCTGCACCAGGCCTATCTGTCGAGACGCGCCTGCGTGCTCTAGTCATGCGACGGGCGAATGCCAGCCGCCAACTGCGGCCGCGAGACCATCCGCTTCATTGGGACCCCATGTACCTGGCTCGTACTCACAAACTGGTGTCGCATTGCCGAGAATGGGCTGCACGACGGCCCATGCCGCCTCAACGCCGTCCTGGCGCGCGAACAGCATCCCCTCGCCCGTCATGGCGTCGCCGAGGAGCCGCTCATAGGCATCCATCTCGTCGCCGAGGGGATTGTGTGCGATCTGGAACTCTGCCGGTTCGGAGATCATCTGCTCGCCCGGCTTCTTGACGCGCGCACCAATCGCGATCGTGACCTCCGGATTCAGCCGGAATCGCACATAGTTCGTGTCGCCGGGCGCGAGCTTGATGAGCGGCGGTTTCTTGAGGGTTACGATTACCTCGGTGACTGTCACCGCGAGTGATTTCCCGGCGCGGATGAGAAAGGGTACCCCCTCCCATCGCCAGGAATCCACAAAGAGCCGCACGGCCGCGTAGGTTTCCACGGTGGAGTCCGGAGCGACTCCCTCTTCCGACCGGTAGCCGCGGAACTGGCCTCGAACCAGGTCCTGCGGGCTCAGCGGGCGAATCATGCGAAACACCTTCGCCTGCTCATCGCGAATGGATTCATGGTACGCAAGCGCGGGCGGCTCCATGGCCAGAAAACCGACCACTTGCAGCAGGTGGTTCTGGATGACGTCACGTATCGCACCGGCTTCCTCGTAGAATCGCCCCCGTCCTTCCACGCCGAACTTCTCCGCCATCGTGATCTGCACACTATCGATGTAGTGGTTGTTCCAGATCGGCTCCAGGAAGGTGTTGGCGAATCGTACCACAAGCAGGTTCTGCACCGACTCCTTCCCCAGGAAGTGGTCAATGCGAAAGATGTCCGCCTCGTCGAACACGGCATGAAGCGTTGCATTCAGCGCGCGGGCGGACGCGAGATCGCGGCCGAACGGCTTCTCCACCACGATTCGGGCGCCACGCGTGCATTCCGCCTTGCCGAGCCCCGACGCCACGGTCTCGAACATGTTTGGCGGAATCGCCAGATAGAAGAGCGGGCTCGCGGCCTGGCCCAGTGCCGTGCGAATTGCCGTGAAGGTGGTGGGCTCACGGTAATCGCCGTCCACGTATGCGAGCCTCACTGCAAATTTCTCGAACGCTTCGTGATCGAATGGACCGTGGTGCTCAATGCTCTCGCGGGCGCGGGCGCGGAATTGCTCCAGTGTCCAGCCCGATCGTGCGACGCCGATGATGGGCATCTCGAGTTGCCCGCGCCCCGTCATCGCGAGAAGGGCGGGAAAGATCTTCTTGTACGCCAGGTCTCCAGAGGCGCCGAAGAACACGAATGCGTCGGAACGCTGCGCATTCATGCGGCTGGTCCCTGCTCGGCGTGTCCGCCGAACTCCGAGCGCATTGCTGACAGCACACGATTCTGAAAGTCGGCCTCGCCCCGGGAACTGAACCGCTCGAAGAGCGCCGCCGCGAGTACGTTCGCGGGCACTGCCTCGTCGATGGCTGCATCGATCGTCCATCGCCCCTCACCCGAATCGGAAACGCGTCCTGCGAACTTTTGCAGCGACGGGTCGGCCGCAAGCGCGCGGGCGGTGAGATCGAGCAGCCAGGAGGCGATCACGCTCCCCCGGCGCCAGACCTCTGTGATCTCCGCCAGGTCGAGGTCATACTGATAGAACTCGGGATTGCGCAGCGGGGTTGTTTCTGCGTCCGTGGGATGCGCCGTTCTGCCGATTCCCGCGTGCTTCAGGATGTTCAGGCCCTCGGCGTATGCAGCCATCATTCCGTATTCGATGCCATTGTGCACCATTTTCACGAAATGGCCCGCTCCATGCGGTCCACAGTGCAGATATCCGCGCTCCGCCGTGCCCGGGTCACCGTGGCGCCCCGCCGTTCGCTCCAGCCCGGCAGCTCCCGGGGCGAGCGACGCAAAGACGGAGTCGAGGTGAGCGATGTCACCCGCATCGCCACCGAGCATCAGGCAATAGCCGCGCTCGAGTCCGAACACCCCGCCGCTCGTGCCGCAATCCACATGGTGAACACCCGAGGGCGCCAGTCGTGTGGCCCGCGCAATGTCATCACGGTAGTACGAGTTCCCTCCGTCGACCACGATGTCCCCGGCCTCGAGATGCGTCACGACCGACTCGAGTGTGATGTCCACCACACCCGCGGGGACCATGAGCCAGATGACGCGCGGCCGTTGGAGCTGTCGCGTAAGATCCTCGACTGAACCGGATGGTGTCGCGCCGTCTGCGACGAGCGCGGTCACCGCATCGGCCGACAGGTCGCGTACCACACAGTGATGGCCGCCCTTCATCAGGCGACGAACCATGCTGGCGCCCATGCGTCCGAGGCCGATCATGCCGACTTGCACTGGTGGCTCCGCGAGCGGGTGGAGATGAAGCATAGTCGCTCGCTGCGCCATCGGGGAATCCGCAGCGTTTGCGTTGGTAGTGGCCGGAGATACAATTCGCCGAATGATTGCGCGAGAAAAAAGCCCCGCCAAGATTTCGAGCTTGCAGCGCGTCATTCGCGCACTTGGTCCTGGCGTTATTGCCGGGGCCGCCGACGACGATCCATCCGGAATCGCGACGTATTCCATCGCGGGTGCGCAATCGGGCACGTTGCTCCTCTGGACCGCACCGGTCCTCTGGCCACTGATGGCGGCGGTCCAGATGATGTGCGCCAGGATCGGCATGGTCACGGGCCGCGGATTGGTGGGCGCCCTCCGGCAGAAGTTTCCGCGCTCACTTCTGGCTGCCGCCGCCGGTGCGCTGTTCATCGCGAACACCATCAACATCGGCGCCGACCTGGGCGGCATGGCCGACGCTGCCCACGATCTCACGGGAGTCAAGGCGTCTTTCTGGGTGCTCGCATTCGGCATCGGGATCGCCATCGCCACGATCCGCCTGCGCTACGCGGCAATCGCCGGCACGCTCAAGTGGCTGGCGCTGATTCTCGTCGTTTACGTGATTGCGGCGATCGACATCAAGCCGGCCTGGGGAAGCGTCTTGCACGACACGCTGGTGCCCCGCCTGCCGCAGACTCGCGAGTCGTGGGCGACGCTGGTGGCGATTCTTGGGACGACGATCAGTCCGTACTTGTTCTTCTGGCAGGCCTCACAGGAAGTAGAGGAGGAGAAAGCGGTCGGCAAGCGTACAGTGGCAGCACGCAAAGGGACAACCGAGCGCGAGGTGGTCGACCGCAAGATCGATATCGGGCTCGGCACGCTCTTCTCCAATCTGGCGATGTTTTTCATAATCGTTACGACGGCGACTACCCTGAACGCGCACGGAAAGACGGACCTCGCGACGTCGGCCGATGTCGCGGCCGCGCTGCGTCCCCTTGCTGGTCGCTTCGCCATGTTGCTCTACACGGTTGGGCTGGTGGGAACCGGGCTCCTCGCCATCCCCACACTCTCGGGCTCCGCCGCGTACGCCTTTGCCGAGACGTTCAACTGGCGACAGGGAATCGATGAGCGCTTCGTACGAGCCCGGGCGTTCTACGCCATCATCGGACTCTCGATTTCCGCCGGTATCGCCATGGACTTCGTCGGGATCAGCGCGGTGAAGGCGCTGTACTGGACGGCGGTGATCAATGGCCTCTTGGCGCCGTTTCTCCTCGTCGGTATTCTTCTCGCCGCTACGGATCGCAAACTGATGTGTGGCCAGCCAAGCTCGTGGCTCGGACGGACAGTCGTCGGCCTCACAACGCTCGCGATGTTCGCCGCCGGCATCGCGATGTTCGTGGTCTGATTTTCCTTCTTGTGCGTGGCGGGCGGCACTGACCGGACGCTCAAGGAAGGATTTACAAATGGCAAGTCCGATGCGCATCAGCATTTTCGTTCCGATGTTTCTCCTTGCGGCTGCCGCCGCAGGTCGTGCACAGCAATCCGACACGGCCCGCGCCCGGAGCGATTCCGGTTCGGCGCTGTGGACGCCGGTACTGCTCGGGACGCAGATGAACTTCATCCATCAACGCCTTGTTCCATTTGCCGCGACGTACGACGGGCCCAACAGCCTGCAACACGGCGGTGATGCGAAGACGAGCGAGGCGTACGGCGCGTATGCCGGACTGCGGTTCATGAAGGGGCTGGAGGGTTATCTCGACGTTGAGATGATTCGCGGTCGGGGTGTGAGCCGCACGGTGGGTCTCGCCGGGATCAGCAATGGCGATGTCATTCGGCAAGGCTCGGCCGATCTGGGTGACGGGCCCTACGTCGCCCGCCTCTTTCTGCGCTATACCATTGGCTTCGCCGGCCCATCGGATACACTGGCACGCGCGGCGGACGAGTTGCCGGGGATCGTGAGCGCCAACCGTGTGGAAGTGACGCTCGGGAAGTTTGCGATTACCGAT
>DASZZO010000230.1:0-26027 GCA_035544915.1 Gemmatimonadaceae bacterium
CTGCGGTTACCGACCGGCGACGGCGGCGCGCTAGTTTTTCGGACTAGTCCGGAAGCGCCCGCATTATGCGCGCTCGAGATTAGCAAGGCACTGAAGAGTCATCCTGAACCGCGCGTTCGCATGGGAATTCACAGCGGGCCGGTCAATAAAGTGAGCGATTTGAACGAGCAAGCCAATATCGCTGGCGCTGGAATCAACATCGCGCAGCGAGTGATGGATTGCGGAGATGCCGGACACATTCTTCTCTCCAAGCGTGTGGCCGATGACTTAGAGCAGTACCCACAATGGCGTTCGCTTCTGCACGAACTGGGCGAATGCGAGATAAAACACGGGCAAAAAATATCGGTCATAAATCTCCACGACAACCAGGTTGGAAATCCGCAGAGGCCCGAGAAGTTTAAAAGAGCGCAGGAGCCAGAAACAGCGATCGCGCCGGCCAGTCGTCCGCCACGCAAAAAGTTACTCACCGCAGTTGCAATGTTGTTTGCGATCGGCGCTGCCATCGTTCTTCTGTATTTTGCCCGGCACAGCAGCAGTACATCTCCCAGCGAATTTCCGGCAAAGTCGATCGCGGTGCTGCCTTTTGTGAACATGAGCGCGGACAAGACCGACGAGTATTTGAGTGACGGCGTCAGCGAAGAGTTGATTACCGCGCTTTCAAAGATCACTGGCTTGCAGGTCAAGGCCCGCACGTCCTCGTTCGCCTTCAAGGGCAAGAACGAAGACATCCAGAAAATCGGCGAGCTACTGCGCGTGAGTCATTTGCTCGAAGGCAGCGTGGCGAAGGCTGGCAATAAATTGCGCATCACCGCGTAGGATGAGAACATGAAAAAGTCGGGCTCGAGCCAAGGCCAGTCGGCATCGGAGCTCATCTCGAAAAGAATCGCCGAACTCGGGGACTGGCGCGGGGAAACCCTCAGCAGAATGCGCAAGCTCATCAAGGAAGCAGACCCGGACGTCGTCGAGGAGTGGAAGTGGATGGGCACTCCGATTTGGTCGCACGACGGCATCATCTGCACTGGCGAATCCTACAAGAAGGTCGTGAAGCTTACCTTCGCCAAAGGCGCGTCTCTGAAGGATCCGGCCCGTCTCTTCAACTCGAGTCTCGACGGAAACGTACGCCGCGCGATCGACATCCACGAACGAGAAGAGGTTGACGAGTCCGCCCTTAAAGCGCTCGTTCGCCAGGCGGTCGCCCTCAACTGTTCTGGCAAGACGAAACCTTCGAAGAAAGCAAAGTCCTGAGGGATTCCGTCTGGGCAATAGTCGAGCGTGACCCGAATCCATGGGCGGAATCCACCTCATACTCCCAGCTCAACGAGGATCCCTTGCCATGATGCAACTCGTTCTTCAACACTTCTGCCTTCTGACGCTGAGTGCGACCGCTGCAGTTCCTCGTCACTCGGTAGCCGACGGAATCGTGCGAGTGCCGCGAGACAGCCTGGCCATTGTTGAAGTCGTTCGCGGCATCATTGCTGCCGACAACGCTTCGGACCTGGCAAAGGTGATGTCCTTCTACAGCGACTCGGCGCTTCTCCTTCCGCCGGGAGAGGAGCCGGTGCAAGGTCATCGAACCATTCAGCCGCGCTATCAACGCCTTTTTGACGAGTATCGACCGGCCATCGAGGGCATGATTGCCGAGGTTCGGCTTGGGGGCGAATGGGCGTTTGTTCGCGGTCGAAACCGGGGAGTTCTGCACTCGAAGGCAGGCGCCGGAGATCGCATGTTGAACGATGTTTACATCATGCTGCTGAAACGCGAACCTGATGGCCGTTGGCGCATCTGGGAACTCATGTGGCACTCCTCCGCGCCGCCCACCTAGCATGATGTCCCGCTAATTGCTGGCGCTTCCAACTGCTTGAAAAACCAATCCTTTACCGAGAGCGGGCGACCGGACTCGAACCGGCGACGTCCAGCTTGGGAAGCTGGCATTCTACCAACTGAATTACGCCCGCGTGGGGTGAAAACTACGCTCGCGTCGCTACTGAAACCAGAGCAGTGGCTGAGCGCCGCCAAGTCCCCGTCATGTTGCCGCCGGCTTCGGTCGCCGTATGTAAAACGTGGCTGCCACGAACACGGCCGTGAACACGAATGGCAGCAGCATCACTTCGCCAGGCGACGCACCGGCGAACAGTGTCGCCGCGCGGTAGCCCGCGAGTCGGTACAGAACGCCGCCCATGAGCGTGGCCGCCGCCGAGCCGCACCAGACTGCCAGATTCGTATTTTCGATTTCCTCGATCGCCCAGGCAAAGAGAAGCGTCCCGGCGAGTTCCTGGGCCACGACGAGCGTTGCAGACTGGCCGCGCCAGAACAGGGGATTCACCAGGCTCTCGAGGACAGCCGCCGCGACGAGCGCCAGAAGCGGATAGCGCAGCCACCGAAACGTGAGCATCAGCGCCAGCGGCAGTGCGACAGAGACCCACACAATGTCGAACCAGGCCGGCCGGCTCTGATTGAAGAAGACGGGATGTGACCCCACGGAGAACGCGAGCGCGAGACCCGCAACGACACGCGCCCCGGCGAACAGGCGCCAACGGCCGAAGTCGATCGGGCCGCCCGCCGCTCCGATCAGCTCCCCAAATCGCTGTCCGAATGGACGGGGACTCTCCGGTGCGGCGGCCTTTTCTTCAGCCGGCATCGCGTCGCGCGCCGCCGAGCGCGCGGCGCGCGACACGCGCCAGAACGCCGCCGTCGCTGTTCCGGCAAGGAGCGCGAACCAGATTGCGGTGGCGTTGATTTGCTGGTTGAGGACTCCGGCCGTCAGGAAGATCGCGAGCAGCCCGCAGACGACGAGCCCGGTCGTCGACGCCTGCATGGGATTCAATCGCACCCAGACGGCGAGAGCGAGGAAGATTCCGCCGAATGTAAAACCGGCCTGCGCGCTGTTCCCGCTGCCGGCCGCGCCGAACAGCGCGAGCGCCACGAGAAGCACGAGCCAGAAGGCCACAATGGATGCCTGCCGGACCGCGGGGCTCGCCGAAAGGTCGCCGAGCAGCACGCGATCGGACCATCGCCCGGGCGAGTCCTTGTTTTTTTGATTCTCCTCCCCGCGACGCCTCGCGTCTTCCGCCTGCCGCATCTCCAGCGAACGCCGCCGGAGCTCTGTTTCCTGGCGCAGCCGCTCGGACGACGCGCGCGCCTTCTCGAGCTTCTGGCGCTCTTCTTCGAGCAGCGCCCGCTCCACCCGTGACTTCTCGAGCTGGTCCTGGCTGGGCCGCTCCTGCTGCTGGCGCTGCTGCTGCTGCTGCGCGGCCGGCGCGGCCGGAAGGTCCAATGTCGCGACCAGTTTCTGCAGCATCGCATCGAAGTAGAGGTGCGAGTAGTCGAGCCCCTGATGCCGGCGCAGGTCCCGCAGGTCCTTCGGCAGCTTGGCCGGCCATGTAAATCCCGGCATCATCAGCGGCACGACGTTGCGCTCGGTCGCGAGCGCGTGGGCGATCTCCCTCCGCAGCCAGTCTTCCACGTGCTCCCCGCGGCTCAGGCTCTGTGGCGAAAGAATCACCAGGAAGTTCGGCGTCTGCTCGATGTGCTTAAGGAGAGCATCGTCGAAGTACCCGCGGCCCAGCTCGGTGACGTCGAGAAATGTGCGGATCTTCCGCTCGTTCAACTTCGACTGGAGGAGCCGCGCCTCGGCCGCTCCGCCGTCGCGCCGGTAGCTGATGAAGACGTCGTAGTCGCTCATTGTCTACCCAAACCACTCGGCTTCGAGCATGAGTCGCAACCACTCCTGATGTTCGCTGCGGAGCACGTATTCACACGTTTGCAAGTCGCGGAGCATGACCATGGATTTCTCCGGGCTGGCCTCCGGCCGCCGGCCCCAGAGCAGGTGGTGTAACAGCCGCTCTTCCAGTTGCGCAAGGGCATCGTGCGCTGCCATGAACCGGCTGCGGTTCCGGGAGAACTCGAACGCCATGCGCAGCGTGCGGATCATTGCCGCTACCACTGGCAGCGACGCCGCCCCCAGCGTGGCGAAGGCGACGTTCAATACAGTCACCGGGGGAGGTGGCGATGCGAAGACAGCCGGGGCGTTGATGATCAGTTGCGTGAGCGCGGCCAGGACGCTCAAGAACAGCAAGCCCGCGTTGAGATGGCGCACCGAGCGGCCATCCCAGAAGGCATTCTTCTGCGCACGGTTCGCCAGATATTCCTTCTGCGGGTTCAGGCGCTTGGAGACGTAGTATTCCACCAGCTTGAGCAGCGTCGCGACGGGAATCGCCGCCAGCTCCGACTCCTGCTCTGGCAGAAGGGCTTGCTCGATGGTGCGGTCGAGATCGGCTCTGCTGCGGACCGCGGCGATCTCCGCAATCTTCCCCCGCACCCAGTCTGCGCCAGCCGCACGGCCCGCGAGCCACACCCCGGGATGAATGACGAACTCGAATCGTGCCAGGCGGTACATCTCCGCCTTGTGCCGATTGAGCAGCCATTCGTTCTTGCGCCCCTGCCACCATCCGGTCAGCAGCGATGCCGCGGTCGCGAGAAGCGCCACAGCTTCGGCCACGAAGAGCGGCTGTTCGGCCTGCGGGTAGAGCTGGCCGAATCCGAGTTCCCATATCGCACAGAGGATCGCCAGCCCGCCAAAGAGGGCCGCGGCGAAGGTCCACCGGCGATGCCACCGCTGGTGCACAAGGGCGGCCGCATCCAGAGCATCGAAGGCGTCGGCAATGGGGAGGCACGCTCCCAGATCGAGCGGCGCCCAGTACGCGATCTCGGCGGCGCTGTCGCGCATGTCGCTCACACTCACGGGAACATAGTCCTGCGAGTCAGCCATTCCGGCCTTTGCTGATGCTGAAGCCCAGCGCCTGGATCACCTTCAGGGTCTCCATCGCTGTCTGGCGGTCGAGGTCCTTCTCCTGTTCGGACAATCGCTCATAAGGGATCAGGCTGGGGTGCTCCTTGCGCGCGTCATTCCGTTCCGGCCCCCAGCGCCAGCCCTCCGCCATGCGCTGGCGCGCCCACACCTCGTGCGCATTGCGCGAGAGGAACTCCGTCAATTCCAGAATCGCCGTGCTCAAGGCAACGCCCGATGTGTCGATGGGGTCTGGCTGATAGTCCATAAATTCTAGAGGTTCATTACGTCGTCCATGCCGAGAAGATCGTGATCCGCACGTTCATGCGCCACGTCGGGCTCTCGCTGCGCTCCTTTCGGCGGGCGCCGGGATTCGTCGCGATCGCCACACTCTCGCTGGGCCTGGCGCTCGGACTCGCCACGTCGGTGTTCGCGCTCATGGACGCGATGACGCATCCGGAGTCGGCATACCGGGATGTGGATCGGCTCTTCGAGGTAGTGATCGCTGTCGGCGGGCGTTTTGCTCGAGGGCCGTCGGGGCCCTCGCGAACCGAGCTCGAGGCCTCGCTCGCAGGCCTGCCCAGCGTTCAGCAACTCGCCACAGCGCGGTGGGCCAGCGGCGATGTAGAGGCTGGCGGAACGACCGCCGAGGCGTCGGTAGCGTTCACCCGTCCGGGGTTCTTCGAATTGCTCGGCGTGCGGCCGCGCCTCGGGCGGCTCGCCGCCCCCGCAGAGCGCGACGTCGCGGTGGTAAGCGATCCGCTCTGGCACAACCGGTTCGTCGGGAGAGGGCTTGCTGGCGCGACCGTAACTGTGGGGGGACAGTCGTACTCGGTAATCGGCGTGTTGCCGCCTCACGCAGAGACGCCGCACGGAACTGACGTCTGGATACCGGACCCGACGCCAGACACGGGCGGGCTCGGCGTCGCTCTGGTCCGCCTCAGGAAGGGTGCCACTGAGCGGACTGCCGAAGCCGAGCTCAAGGCGGTGGCCGCGCGCTTTACACAGGTCTACACGCGGCCAACTGAAAAACCGTACGCCGCCTGGCTCAATCCGCTGCGGCCCAATCCGCTTGAATTGAAGGACTTTCACCGGGCGATGGTGGGTGCGGCCATCTGCGTGCTGCTCATCGCCTGCGCCAACGTGTCAGCGCTCATGCTGGCGCGCGGAATGGTGCGGCGCCGCGATTACGCGCTCCGTCTTGCGCTGGGTGCGAGACGATGGGACATCGCGCGTGAAGTGGTCGCTGAGATGGCGGCACTTGCCGTGCTCGGCTGCGTTGCGGGCGCGATCGTCGCCACGTGGGCCGTTGGCGGGATGACGCGCGCCACTCCGCAGGAAATGCAGTGGCTCGGCTTCGTCGCGCCACATTGGAGCTTGAGGGTGCTGGCGCTGAGCGCTCTCGCCGTGATTGCGTCCGTCGCGGTGGCCGGCGGCGTCCCGGCGTGGCAAGCCAGCCGCACAGACCCCGCTACTCCGCTCAAGGAGCGCACCGGCGGCAGCACGGGCCGCGCCGGAACGCGCTTTCGCTGGCTGGTGATGGCCGAGCTCGCCCTTTCAATGACGCTGCTTGTGAGCGCGAGCCTCATGCTCAAGTCAGTGACGAAAATGGCACGCTATGACTTTGGGTACGATGCACGCGGGCTCCTGTCCGTCAATGTCGGGTTCGGCTGGCGTGATGGGCTCTCCCTCGAGGAGCGCGAACGCGTCCTGGCCGAGTTGCTCAACCGCATTCGTGCCACTCCCGGGGTACGGAGCGCCGCGGCAATGTCGAGAGGGGGATGCTCGTCGGTCTTGATCACGGATCGCACCATCGAGGGGGGACCGGGCGGATACCTTCCAAAGGGATGCACCAATGTGAGTCCGGATTTTTTCCGGACTCTCGGCATTCGGCTGCTTGACGGCCGTGACTTCAGCGAGGGAGACGCCGCGCTCCGCGGCGCTGTGATACTCGACCAGAGGACGGCGCAGCGCATCTTTCCGCATGAGCGCGCTGTCGGAAGGATGGTGAAGCTCGGATCTCTCGCTTCGACCCATCCGTGGGTTCCGGTCGTCGGCGTTGTCCGCGACCAGCCGCTTGACTTCAATCCGTTTCCGGAGCTGGGCGCTGACACGAGCGCGGTGGTCTACGCCACCATCGCGGGAGAAGGGCGGCCGCGGGATTTGTTCGTTGTACGGCCGGCGAGCAGTGCGGTGAATGTCTCAGTCGCGGTCACACGCACCCTTAAGGCCGCCCTCAGGACGCGAAGTTACGTATACGCTCGTTCGTGGGCATGGGCCTTCGATGCGCAACTTCACCAGGAGCAATACCTCACCCTCGTGTTCGCCCTCCTCGGCGCCGCGTCGCTCGCGCTTGGCGCCGCCGGCCTCTTCAGCGTAATCTCGTACATCACGGGTCAGCGCATGCGCGAGTTCGCGGTGCGCATCGCGCTCGGCGCAACGGGCGAAAACGTGCTGCGCCTGGTCATGCGCGAGGCGCTCGTGATGGCGCTCGGCGGCACGGCGCTCGGCGCCGGACTCGGCATGTGGGCCGGCTTTCTCCTCTGGGACAAGATGTGGGGCGTCTACCCCGTGGACGCGGGTGCCCTGATCGCGGCCGAGGCGACGCTCCTGCTGGTCACGATGCTCGCCTGCCTTGGGTCCGCCCGGCGGGCCACCCACTCAAATCCTGTCGACGTCCTGCGCGCCATCTGAGCTGGCGGCTCGGCCGGCCGGTACTGGCATGCCCTTTGCATCGGTCGTGACATGGGTGGATGCGTCCCGGTCCGCCCACTCTCTCTGCGGAGGTCCAATGTCGCGCATTCGAACGGTTGCTGCCGGAACTGCCCTCGCGCTGCTCACCAGCGTCGCACGTGCGCAACCTGCGCCGCCCGCGTCCGTCGCGCAGGCTTCCCTCGGGCCGCAGAAGACACCGAGCGCCGCTGATGCCATAACGTCGGCCAGGACGCTGCTGGCCAGCCTCGTGCCGGCGCAGGAGAAATACTGGTACAATCATGGCAGGTATAGCGCGGACCTGGCGGCGCTCGGCGTTTCCACCGGCAAGTCAGGTCAGCCCAAGGCGCGGCTTTTGGCCGCGGGCGGGAGCGGCTGGACAGCGCTCGCGGAGCACCCCTCGCTCAGGGGAAAGACCTGCGTGGTATTCGTGGGCAACGGGCCGGAGCTGGCAGCGGCCTCGCGCACGATGGACCCGAAACTCAAAGTGGCCTCGGAAGGAACACCGGCCTGCGACCAGCCGTAGCAGGCACGCGCAACGACCTCGCCGCTTTGTAACCAATCGCTGCAGGGAGGGCGTGGCCATATCGCTGTGGCGGACCCGGCCGGACTGAGCGCAAGTGAGGGAGAGGGTCCGCCGCGGCGATATGGCCGCGCCCAACCGTCAGGCCTGGATGACTGCCTCAGGGCACGAAGGTCCTTGCCGGAGTCCGGATAAGCACGTGCGGTGTGCCCTTCAGCAAATCGTTGATCTTGAGCACCCGCCGCTCGATGATACCGTCGAGGCGGGTCTGCGCCTGTGTCGTCTCGGCGGTCAGTTCGCCAAAGCGCGTCATCTCGCCCGCGGTGGGCGGCATCATCGGCCGCGAGATCATGAACGACACCGTCTGCACTTCCTCGCGCAGGCGCGGATACTGCCGGTAGCCCAGACCCGGCAGCGGGCGCGCGAGCACGGAGTCCCTGAACTGCTTGAGCTCCTTGAGGGCGCCGTCCGCCTCGCCGAGCGCTTGCTGCACCGCCGGGGACGCGCTATCGCGCGGGACGCGCCGCAACTGGTCCTGCAGCGACGTCATCTGCCGCGTGTGATCGTCCACGGTGTTGATGATCCGGTTCACGCGCGTCGCGACGTCCTGTATCTGCAGTGACGCCGTGTACTGCGCGAGTTGCTGCGCCAGCGTCATGTCGGAGCGTGGGTCGAGCGCGACGTCCACATTCTTCGCGTAGCGCTTCCCTTCCACGATGAGCGTGACGGTGTACGTACCCGGCAGCACCGCGATGCCGCCGGCGCCACCAAACGGATTGTCGTCCTGCGCGCCGGGTGCGGTGTCGGCGTCGGACGCGGCACGGCGGCGCGCGCGCAGCGCCGCCAGCGATGTGTCCGCACCAGCCTGTGGTGCGCCTGCGCCACCCCTTCCACCCCGGCCTCCTCCGCCGCCCGGCGGCGTATCGTAGCGCAGGTCCCAGGCTACGCGGTTCACTCCCGGCTCGTCCACTACCCGGTCCATGCGGCGGATGACCTTGCCGTCCTTGTCGGTCACCTGAATGTTCACCGCGCCCGGCGGCTGCGTCTTGAGGAAGTAGGTGATCAGCGCCCCCTCCGGCGGATTGGCACCGTGCCAGACCTTCTGGCCCAGGTTGCCGTCGCGGTTCCACGTGTTCCAGCGGGTCGAGGGCCGCACATCGAACAGCGTGACGTCGGCCGACTGCGCTGCGCCCAGCTGCTGCAAGGGCGTGATGTCGTCCATGATGTAGAGGCCGCGACCGTGCGTTGCGAGCAGCAGGTCGTTCTCGCGCGGATGAATCTGAATGTCGCGCACCGGCACGACGCCGAGGTCGTCGCGCAATGACACCCAGTGCCCGCCCTTGTCCCATGACGCCCAGATCCCCATCTCCGTGCCGATGTACAGCAGGTTCCGGTTCCTGGGATCTTCGCGGACCACGTGCACCCAGGCTGCCTTCACCGGCAGGTCGCCCGTGATGAGCTTCCACGTCTTGCCGAAGTCGGTGGTCATGTACGCGTAAGGCGTGTAGTCATCGTCCTGGTGATGATCGGCCGCCACGTAGGCCGTGCCGGCATCGAAGTGCGACGCTTCTACAGTGGGAATCCACGCGTTCGGCTTGAGGCCGGGTACGTTCTTGAAGACATTGCTCCACGTCTTACCGCCGTCGCGCGTGACCTGCACGTTGCCGTCGTCGGAGCCCACCCATATCACGTTCGCATCGAGCGGCGACGGCGCAATCGTGAGCAGCGTGCAATGGAACTCGGCCGCCGTGTTGTCCACCACGATCGGCCCGCCGCTCGACTGCTGCTTGGCCGGATCGTTCGTGGTGAGGTCCGGCGAGATCACATCCCACGACATGCCGTGGTTGGTGGACTTGAACAGCACATTGCCGCCGAAGTACACGGTGCCCGGATCCTGAGGCGAGAGCGCGATTGGTGAGTTCCAATTGAAGCGGTACTTGTGCCCGATCATCGCGTCGCCCACCGAGCCCACGCGATTCGGATACGGATAGATGGTCTTCTGCGTGCCCGTGCGCGTGTCGGTGATGTTGAGCATCCCGCCCTGCGCGTCAGAGTAGACGAACCATGGCCTGGCGATGTCGGGCACGGTGAAAAAGCCGTCGCCGCCGGAGACCGTATACCACTCCGACTTGCGGATATTTCCCGAGAGTGACTGGCTGGGTCCGCACCAGTTGCCGTTGTCCTGCAAACCACCGCAGACCATGTACGGCTTCTGCATGTCGTAGTTGATGTGGTAGAACTGCGTGAACGGATACGTGTTCACGACTTCGAACGTCCTTGCGCCGTCGTAGCTCACTTGCCAGCCGCCGTCGGACCCCTCGAGGATGCGCTTGGGGTTGAGCGGATCGATCCACATGGCCTGGTGGTCGCCGTGTACGCCCTGCGCAATGGTATGGAAATTCGCGCCCCCGTCCTCGGACAGGTACAGCGCGCCGGAGAGCGCGAAGACGCGATTCGGGTTCAGCGGATCGACGCGGATATCCGCATAATAAAACGGGCGAAAATTGATATTCGGGTCGCGATTCACCGTGCGCCAATGCGCCCCGGCGTCGTCGCTGCGCCACAGCTCGCCCTCCGTCTTCGTCTCGCTGATCACGTAGACAACGGCTGGATCGCTTGGCGCGACCGCGATGCCGATGCGATCCATGTCGGTTTTTGGCAGCCCGCGCTCCTGGTCCTTGCCCGACAGGCGGTCCCATGACTCTCCGCCGTTCACCGACTTGTATACGGCGGTATTGACGCCTCCCGACTCCAGGTGCCACGCCCAGCGCCGGTAGGTATACATCCCCGCGTAGATGATGTTCGAGTTGAGCGGGTCGGTGGAGATATCGGAGCACGCGGTCTGCGGATCCACATAGAGCACCTTCTTCCAATTCTTGCCGCCGTCCGTGGTCTTGAACACGCCGCGATCTTCGTTGGGCCCCCACTCGCGGCCGAGTCCGCACGCGTAGACGAGGTCGGGATTTCGCGCATCGACGACGAGCCGTGCAATCTTGTCCGTCTTCTCGAGACCGATGTGCGTCCAGTGCTCGCCGGCGTCGACGGACTTGTAGATGCCGTCGCCGATCGAGGCGTTGTTGCGGGGATTTTCCTCGCCCGTGCCGACGTAAATGATGTTCGGGTCGCTCGGTGCGATCGCGATCGCACCTATGGAGCCAACCGATTGCCTGTCGAAAACAGGCTTGAAGGTCGTGCCGCCATTGACGGTCTTGATGATTCCGCCGTTGGCGCCCGCGACGTAGTACGTGTAAGGATCGCCGGGAACGCCGGCGACCACGGAGATACGGCCCGCGTTATTCGCGGGCCCGACAGAGCGCCACTTGAGACCTTTCAGCGCCTCCGCTACGGGATCGCGCTCGGCCGCGGCGAGCTGAAGCGCCGGCGTGTCCGTTCTGGGCGGTTCGTGCGGGCGGGTCGCCGGCGGCCTGATCTGCGCGGCGAGTACCGATGCGGAGAAGGCAACGAGGCATGATGAGGCGAGCAGCGATCGCGGCATGACTGGACCTCGTGGGGGAGACGCGCTGCCAAATGTCCGGCAGCGGGCACTGGCGCTCTCTATTCTAAGAGAGTCCGCGCCCCTCGCCAATGCGGTCCCACATCTGTCGGGACCGCCGAGCGCGCCGTCGCCTATCGCACCTGCTTGCGCTGGAACGTGATCTGGAACGGCGTTCCGCCGGGGGGAAGCGCGGGCCCGTAACTGATCAATCCAGACAGCGTGTTCTGGTCCTGCAGGGAGCCTTCGAAGTGCGCACGCGGCCCGTAGTCGTAGCTCAGGTCGAGCTTCACCATCTGTCCCGAAGCCACTCCGGTAATCCCGAGTGTGCCGGAACGCCCGGCCTCGATGGAGTAGGTGCCGGGGCCCGTGAGGACGGTGTCCTGCGCAGCAAGGTTCAATACGAGCGAGATGCCGGGGAAACTCACTTTCTCGGCCCACTTTCCCTGGACCTGCGCGGCGAGCTGCCGCGAACCCATGGGCGGCGCCGTGGAATCCCCGCACGCAGCCACTCCCAGGGAAAGCGTGGCGCACAGCACTACTTTCAGCGAACGCATCTGTGGCCCCCTCGATCATTGACGGTCCTTCTGAACATTACCCGGCACACCGGCCCGGGATCACACCCGCCGACGGCAGTCAACCAGCACGCAACCGGACCAAGTTCGTTGCTTGACCAGCGCGGCGAGTACCATTAGGGTTCTTCGGCCTTTATTCGGCAGCCGCTGCCACCCGCCGACCCGGATACCCCTCAGGAGGTCGTGTGCTCGTTCGGAAATCTTTGCCCGACACGGTCGTCACCATGCTCGTGGTCCTCGTCTGGACCGCTGGTTGCGGCGGGAAGGCCGCTCCTCCCGGGGGACCGCCACCTCCGCCGGAAGTGGCAGTCGTGACTATCGCTCCCCGCACGATCGCTGAATCGCACGACATCGAAGGCCAGATCGAACCCTCGCGCCGGGTGGATGTGCGTGCACGGGTCGAAGGCATCATTGTGGAGCGCCCGTTTACCGAGGGGAGCGATGTGGCACCCGGGCAGGTGCTCTTCCGGCTCGAGCGAGTGCGCTACGAGGCCGCATACGAAGCGGCACTCTCGCGATACGACAACGCCAGGCGAACACTCGACCGCCTGCAGCCTCTGCTCGCGCAGCATGCGGTGGCCCAGCAGGACGTGGACAATGCCCGCAGCGCGGCGGATGCGGCAAAAGGCGCACTCGACCAGTCCAGGAAGGATCTCGACGACACGACCATCCGCGCCGAGATCGCCGGTCGCGTCGGCCGGACGCGGCTCGAGCTCGGCGGGCGCGTCACTGGTCCGGCCGACCTGCTCACCACCGTGGAGCGGCTCGATCCCGTCTACGTCACCTTTCGTCCGTCGACACAGCAGCTGCAACTCTGGCGACAGGATCCCCGGTCGCGGGCGCTGCTCGAGGCGCGAAGCCCGCTCCAGGTGCGACTCGTGCTCAGTGACGGATCCATGTTTCCACGTCCGGGCCGTCTCAACTTCGTTGCACCGTCCCTCGACTCGGCGACTGGCACGCAGGAGTTTCGCGCCGAGTTCCCGAATCGCGACCACGTACTCGTGCCCGGGCAGTTCGTTCGCGTGCGCCTGGAGGGATTCTCGCGCGCGGATGCCATTGCGGTCCCGCAGCGAGCCGTGCAGCAGGGGCTGGGGCGGCAGTACGTATACGTGGTGGGCGCCGGCGACACCGCAATGGTTCGTGACGTCAAGCCGGGCCCGTGGAGCGGCAATCTCTGGATCATCGATGCCGGACTCAAGCCGGGCGACCGCGTGATCGTTGATGGTCTGCAGAAGATTGCGCAGGGCCGGCCGGTGCGCCCGGTTCCCGCACCGGATTCTTCGGCCACGCCTGGCGCATCCGCCGCTGCAACTGGCGCCGGCGCCGCCCGCGGAGGAGCCAGGCCGTGAGTGATCCTGCCCGTGAGCGCGAGGCGGGCGAGGTCCGCTACTTCTTCATTCGGCGCCCGGTGCTGGCGTCGGTCATATCGATCGTCATCACGCTCCTTGGCGTCTTTGCCATCCGGCTGCTCCCGGTGGCCCGCTACCCGCAGATCACCCCGCCGGCGGTGCGCATTTCGGCGAACTATCCGGGGGCCTCTGCGGAAGACGCAGCGCAGGCCGTCGCTGCACCCATCGAGGAACAGCTCGCCAGCCTGCAAGGCATGCTGTACTACTCGTCGTCCAACTCGAGCGACGGATCGACCAACATCAGTGTGACTTTCGACGTGTCACGCAACCAGGACCTCGCCGCGGTCGACGTGCAGAATGCCGTGAAGCTCGCAGAGCCGCAGCTTCCCGAGGCCGTGCGCACCAACGGGATCACGATCACCAAGGCCAACACCGACATCCTCGGTGTGGTGGCGCTGCAGTCCAGCGACCCCAGGTATGATGCCACGTACCTGGCGAACTACCTCAAGCTGTACGTGGCCGACGAGATCAAGCGCGTGCCGGGCGTGGGCGACGCGACGCCGTTTCCGGCGCGCGACTTCGCGATGCTGCTCCAGCTCGACCCCGACAAGATGGCGCAACTCGGCATCACCGTAAACGATGTCGCGGCGGCCGTACGCGAGCAGAATGCGACGAATCCCGCGGGTCGGCTCGGGCGCGAGCCGTCGCCGGCCGGGACGCAGCTCACGCTCGCCATCACCACCGTCGGGCGCCTCACGACGCCCGAACAGTTCGACGACATCGTGGTGCGCGCACGGCCGAGCGGCTCGATGGTGCACCTGCGCGACATCGGGAAGGCGACGCTCGGCGCGCGCGCCTACGATCTCGACGGCCGCCTCAACGGCCAGCCGACCGCATTCGTGCTGCTGTTCGGCCGGCCGGGCGCCAACGCACTCGCCGTGAAGCAGGCGGTCGTCAAGCGCATGAACGAGCTGCAGCTGACCTTTCCGCGGGGCGTGAGCTGGACCATCCCGTTCGACACCACGCCATTCGTCACCGAGTCCATTCGCGAGGTCGTCATCACGCTGCTCGAGGCGATGGCGCTCGTGACGCTGGTGGTATTCCTCTTCCTGCAGAGCTGGCGCGCGACGCTGATCCCGATGCTCGCCGTGCCGGTGAGCGTGATCGGCACATTTCTCGGATTGTACGCATTCGGCATGTCCATCAACGTGCTCACGCTGTTCGGGCTCGTGCTGGCGATCGGGATCGTCGTCGACGACGCGATTGTGGTGATCGAAAACGTCGAGCGCATCATGGCCACGGAGAAACTCCCCGCGCGCCAGGCCGCGGACAAGGCGATTCGCCAGGTGGCGAGCGCGCTGGTCGCGATCGTGCTCGTGCTCTGCGCCGTCTTCGTGCCGGTGGCGTTCATCGGCGGCGTGACCGGGGAGCTCTTCAAGCAGTTCGCGGTGACGATCGTGATTGCCGTGGTGCTCTCCGGCATCGTGGCCCTCACACTCACGCCGGCGCTGTGCGCCCTCCTGCTCAAGGAGTCGAACGAAGCGCACACCACGGGGTTCTTCGGCTGGTACAACCGCAGCTTTGCGCGCGCGGTGGGCGGGTACTCCGGCGCCGTGCACTCGGTGCTCGGCCGGCCGCGCGCCTGGCTCGGAGCGTTTGCCGTGCTCGTCGTGCTCGCGGGGGTACTCTGGCGGCGCGTTCCCACGGCATTCCTCCCGACGGAAGACAAAGGGTACATGGCCATGTCCGTCCAGCTCCCGGACGCCGCCTCGTTGCAGCGCACCGAGGCGGTCGTCGGCCGTATCGAGGACGCCCTGCGCCAGGAGAAGGCGGTGGTCAACATCGTGGCCCTCGTCGGCTTCGATTTTCTCAGCGCCGCCGCGGCCACGAACGGCGCCACCGTGTTCCTGAACCTCAAGCCCTGGAGCGAGCGCGGGCCGAATGATGCGCTCGACAAGATCGCGGCGCGCGTCAACGGCCGGCTGTTCGGAATGAAGGACGTCCTGGCGTTCGGCTTCAACCTGCCGGAGGTCCCAGGGCTCGGCACGTCGGCGGGCGTGGAGATGAACATCCAGAACCGGAGCGGCCAGGATATCCGCAGCTTTGCCCAGCACGTGCAGGACTTCCGGGCGGCCGCCAACCGGCTGCCCGCGGCGCAGCAGGTCAACTCGAGCTTCCGCGCCAACGTGCCCCAGCTCTTCGTCACCGTCGACCGCGACGCGGCGAAAGCGCGCGGCGTGAACCTCGGCGAGCTGTTCGGCACGATGCAGGCGTTTCTCTCGACGCTCTATCTCAACGACTTCAACATGTTCGGCAAGACGTATCGCGTGCAGCTCGAGGCCCAGGAACCGTTCCGCCAGGCGCCCGCAGACATCGGCAAGCTGTACGTGCGTGGCGCGAACGGGGCAATGATCCCGATCTCTGCGCTCACCAGCACCCAGTTCCGCACCGCACCGACGACCATTCAGCGCTTCAGTGGCTTCACCTCCGCACAGTTCACGGGGGCGCCGAAAACCGGACGCAGTTCAGGTGAACTCCTGCGCCAGGTCGACAGCCTGGTCCAGGCCGACTTCGCATCGCAGGGAATCGGTGTGGGGTACTCCGGACAGTCGTACCAGGAGCGGGCCTCGAGCGGCGATGCCGCGCTCGTGTTCGCCCTGGGCCTCGTGATCACGTTCCTCGTGCTCGCATCGCAGTACGAGAGCTGGTCGGTGCCCTTCGCCGTGCTGCTGGGCGTGCCGTTCGGCGCGCTTGGTGCGCTGCTGGGCATATGGATCCGCGGCCAGCCGAACGACATCTACTTCCAGGTCGGCCTGATCACGGTGGTGGGGCTTGCCGCGAAGAACGCCATTCTGATTGTCGAGTTCGCGACCCATCTGCGCGCCCAGGGCATGCCCATTCGCGAGGCGGCCATGGAGGCCGCACGGGAGCGCCTCCGTCCAATCCTCATGACGTCGTTCGCGTTCATTCTCGGCGTGCTGCCCCTGATGCTCGCGAGCGGCGCGGGCGCGGCCAGCCGTCACTCGATTGGCACCGGCGTGTTCGCCGGCATGCTCTTCGCGACGACGATCGGCATTTTCTTCATCCCGCTCTTCTTCAGCGTGATCCGCGAACTGGCCGAGCGAGGCGAACGCCGGCGCCCGCGGAACTCTCTTACGCTCGCGCCGGAGGATGCATGAACGGCCGTCTGGGCGCTGGGCTGTTCATCCTCGTGCTGGCATCGTGCAGGATGGGACCGCGCTACGCGCCCGCGCCACCGGCGCCGGCGGGGGCGCAGGTTCGCGTGGGCAAACAGGGCGATTCCACTCGCCTGTTCTTCGATTCCCTTGCTGCCGCGCGGCGCCGCGACCCGGCCACAGTGCCCGCGACCGTGCCCATCTCGGACCGCCCGCTCGGGTACGACTCGCTGGCTGGCGTGGCGTGGATGGAGATCATGCGCGACACGACACTCGTGCGACTGGTCACGACTGCGGTTCGCCAGAATCGCACGGTGCAGGCGGCGGCGGCGCGCATCAATGAGTATCGCGCGCTCGTGGGCGTTGCGCGCGCTCCGCTCTTTCCCTCGCTGACGGTCAACGCGAGCGAGAGCTCCAGCCAGGTGGCGCTCGGCGCCTTTCCGCCCGTGGCTTTTCACGCCACTCGCGCGACGGCGGACATGGCGTGGGAGGTCGATTTCTGGGGGCGCATTCGCAATGGCGTGACGGCGGCCCGCGCGGACCTCACGGCGCAGGAGGCAGCCGAGCGCGCAGCCGTACTCTCGCTCGTGAGCGACGTCGCGACTGGATACCTCCAGCTCCTCGAGCTCGACGAGGAACAGGCCATTGCCGAGCGAACGCTGGCGTCACGGCAGCAGACACTGGGTCTGGCGCGCCAGCGCTTTCAGCAAGGCGTGATTTCAGAACTCGACGTGCGCCAGTTCGAAGCCCAGGTGGCGGCGCCGGCGGTGACGCTCGCGCAGGCGTGGAGGCTGCGGGCACAGACGGAGCACAACCTGAACGTCCTGCTGGGCGAGGCGCCCAGCGCGATCGCCCGGACCGGCTCCCTGGTGGCCACCGTTGAGGCGCTTGTCGTACCCGACTCGCTGCCGGCCACCCTCCTCGCACGGCGGCCCGACGTGCAGCAAGCCGAGCGTGCGTACGCCGCGGCCAGCGCACGAATCGGCGTCGTGGCGGCGAGCGTCCTGCCGACGGTCACGATCACCGGTTCGTACGGCAGCCAGGCATCGAAGCCGGCTGACATGTTCGCACCAAATACCAAGGTGTACGGCCTCGCCGCCGGTGTCTCGGTCCCGATCTTCGCGGGTGGGCGCCAATCCGGCGAGAGTGCGGCGGCGCGAGCGCGTGCAGAACAGGCGCGCGCGCAGTACGAACTCTCGGCGCTCAATGCCTTGCGCGACGCGAACGACGCGCTCGTTGGCGTGCGCAGCGCGCGCGACCAGGCGGTGGCGCAGGCCACGCAGGTCGTTGCGCTGCGCAGCGCGGCCAGGCTGGCGCAGGTGCGCTACGAGGGAGGCGTGTCGAGCTACGTGGAAGTGCTCGACGCGCAGCGCAGCCTGTTCGCCGCGGAGCTCGCGCTCAGCCAGTCGCAGCTCCTGCAGCTCACCGCGGCCGTGCAGCTCTACAAGGCGCTCGGCGGAAGCTGGACCGCGTCACGCTGAGCGCACCAGGAACACAGTTCGGCGCGCTCCGTCCCCGCTACGGCCTCAAGTTCGGATTCGTCTCCTTCTCGCCCCTCGACGTCGCGAAGCAGAGATCGCGTCCGGTCATGTCGTCGGAAGTGCCGGGCCTGTTTCCCGCCGCCCATCGGCGAAAGTCGCCAAGCCGCCGCCCCTCGAGCCACAGCTCGATCCCGCGCTCGCGCTTCAGCGCGGTCCATGCATCCGGCGCGTTGTCCGCCGTCCACGGCGCGAGTCCGAGCGCGACACGCCCTGCGTTGATCAGCGCCATTGCGCCCGGGATGTCGCCGCCCGCCAGCTTCACCTCGCCCTCGATGAGCCGCATTTCCCAGCCGCTCGACAGGTTGATCGGCGATTCCCGCGTGTTGTGCTTGAGCTCGAAATACCATGGCACCCTGCCGAGGTTGCCGACCGCAGCGTCACCCACCGGAAACTTCGGATCCTGCCCCCAGCGCACGCGCGGGTCCTGCGTCGTCTTGAAATAATTCTCGTAGAACGTGCGCCACACCGTGTGTGCGCGGTACGGCGTGTTGGCCGTCGCCCAGTAGATGCGATTCGACTGATCGAGATCCGTCGTGAAGTACGGCATCTTGTACACGAACGCGTTCGGGATGCCGTTCGCATCGGCAGCCGCGCCGGCGGTGTTCCCCTTGTCGAGACGCACCGAGGCGCGGCCGGCAAGGGCCGCCGTCGCCAGCACGGAGCTGCCCGCGACGTTCGCGATGGCGATTGCGGCCGTGAAGTTCTGTTCGGCGCGATCCAGATACACCGTGTACGGTTGCAGCGGACCGCCGTCGATCACGCCGTCGCAGAAGTTCTCGCCCAGCAGACGGTTTGCGTAGCCGGCCCAGACGAGGATTTGCGCCACCTGCGCGCTCTTGGCGTAGTCGGCGTCGCCGAGCACGCGCTTCAGGCGGACCGCACCCTGCTCGGCGGTCCACCGCGCCTGCTGGGCGAAGTTCCAGTGCGTATCGTCCTCATCGTCGGTGAGCTTGCCGTTCTGCTGGTTGGGAGTGATGCCGAAGCTGCCGGTCGAGCCGGCGGGATTGATCTCTCGTGAGACCGCCGCGCCGGTGTATGCAATCCAGTTGATCGCCTCCGCCAGGTTGCGTCCCGCGCCATTCACCACGGCAGGAATCGCCGCCTTGTCTTCGAGGAAATTCGCCGGCACGGGCCCGGGATTCGTCACTTTCAGGTCGCACGAAAGGAGCAGCAGCGCGGCCGCGGGCCACGCGAGTGCGCAAAGACGCACAGTCGTGTTGGTCATGGGATGTGTCTCCCTCAGAACGAAATGCGCAGCGACGCCAGGTACGTCGCCGGCGCGGGAATGTGCTCGGAGATGTAGCGCACAGGGGCGTTGAAGCCGTCGTTTCCCGATTGCTCCGGATCGAACATCGCCATCCCGTAGGTGCGCCGGTAGAAGTTCTGCGCGGTGACGACGAACATGCTGCTCGTGGTGCCCGGAATGAGACTGCCGAGTGGAACCGTCACCGTGAGGTCGCGCAGCTTGAAGAAGTCGGCGGGGAAGATGAACATGTCCGACTTCGCGTTTGCCGCGATGCAGGTCGCGCGGTCCCAGGCGCTGATCGGCTGATTCGCCGCGAGGGCGTCGTAGGCCTTGAAGCAGGTGGGCCATTTCACGGAACGTGAGAGCGCGTTGAACGAGGCGCTCTCGTTGATCCACCCACCGCCCTGGTACTCGCCGCGGAGCGTGACGCTGATCTTGCGCCAGGTGCTCACCGCGATCGTGCCGCCGATGATCCGCGTCGGTTGGCTCGGTCCGAAGAGATAGTTCGGCACCGTGTCCGGCTGCGCACCGAGCTCGAACCGATTGCGGATCAGCCGGCCGCGCAGCATGGGCACCTGCTGGCCCTGGATTACCCAGCCGAAGTTCCCGATCGAGAAAGCCGGAACACCGCCCAGGCTGAGCACCTCGCTGTGGTTCGTGCTCACGGAGACCGAAGCGGTGAGGCCGAGGTTCTTGCGCTCGAGGATCGTTCCCCCCAGGGACAGCTCCATCCCGTTCTTGGCGAGTTTGCCGACGTTCTGCAGCTGGCTGCCCTGAAACCCGTTCGACGGGTCCAGGCGCACCGGGAAGAGCGCGTCGCTCGTCCTAGCATCGTAGTACGTGTAGGTCAGGTTCAGCCTGCCGTCGAACGCGGTCGCGTCGAATCCGAGTTCCGTTTCCTTCGTGCGTTCGGGTCCGAGATCGGGATTGCCGACATTGAGGGGCCGGAACGCAGCTTGCCCTCCCCAGCCAATGGCGCTCCATGTCTGTACGGCGTCGAACGCTCCGGGCGCCCGGCCGGCCTCGCCGTATGCGGCGCGCATCTTGACCGTCGCGCTGTGCCACCGCCACCACTTCTCGTCGCTCGCCACCCACGAGGCGCTGACCTTCGGATACTTCTGCAGGCCGAAGTTCGTCCCGAAGGCGCTGTTCCCATCGATGCGAATACCGGCGGTGAGAAAGTATCTGTCCTTCCAGCCGAGCAGTTCCTGCACGAACGCTCCGCCGGTGATCACCGTCTGCCGGTTCTCGAACGCGTTCTTGAGCGACGCGCTCGACACGGTCGGCGAGCCGGGCCCGGCGAATCCTTCGCCGTATGCCTGCGCATCACTCACCTCCGAGTTCACGTATTGCGTACCGAACGAGAACGTGCTGTTCACGCTTCCCGGGAAACTCAGCTCGACGTTACTGGACCAGTCGAGGCTCACCGTGCGGTTCTGCCAGCGCTGGTCGCTGAGAATCCCTTGCGGCGCCGACACGAACCCATACGGCCGGTAGTTGCGGTTCTCGACCGCGGCGCGATCGAGCCCGAGCGTCAGCCGGCTCGAGAACCATCGAAGGGGCGTCCACGTACCGGTCGTCCCGAGGATGAGCCGATCGATGTAGCTGTTGAGCTGGAAGCTGAGGACCTGGCGGATCACGCTCGCCGAATCGTTGCCGAAGTAGTTGCGGTCCCGGCGAAAGGCATTGAGCGTGAGGCCGGCAGCATTGTTGCCCGCCGGGGTGTTGCTCAGGGCGTCATTGGTGTACGAACTGTTCCAGCTGACGGCGAGGTCCTTGAGCGGTGTGAAGTCGATGTTGGCGCGGATCGCGTATTTCTTGTCGCCGTCGTTCGGGAGCACGCCGTCGTTGTTGTCTGCGTTCATCGAGACGAAATACCGCGTGTTGTTGATCGTGCCGCCCGAGACCTGCACCGCAGCGCCGTTGCGGCGGCCGTCGCGGAGGTAGGGCTCCATGTAGAGGTATTGCGACGTCGCGCACGAGCTGAAGCAGTTCGGGTCAGCCTTCACGTTGCCGTACCCGAACGGCTGCATGTGATTGACGGCACTGGTGAGCTGCGCCTGCCATTTTGCCGCCCCCGGCGCTCCGCGCTTGGTGAAGATCTGAATCACGCCGGCTGCTGCATCGGTGCCGTAGAGCGTCGCGGCCGCAGCGCCCATCACCACCTCCATGCGGTCGATGTCCTCCGGGTTGATGTCGTTCAGCGGGCTGGCATTGACATGGTTGCTTCGGAGGTCCTGCCCAGGCTGCGCCGACACGTTCTTGGGGTATTCGTCGCTGCGCACACGCACGCCGTCGATGTAGATGAGCGGCTGGTTGGTGAGTGCGACGCTCGTCATGCCGCGGAGCCGCACCGCCTGCCCGGCGCCGCTGTTGCCTGAGGCCCCGGTGACGTTGACGCCGGCCAGCTTTCCGGAGAGGAGGTTCGAGACGCTGGTGGGCACGTCGGGCACGTCGGCGACTTTGATCGCTGAGATCGAGTTGCCGACCTCGCGCTTGCGCGCGCTGCCGGCCGTGCCGGTCACCACCACCTCGTCCAGCGCGACGACCGCTTCGCCCAGGGCGACGTCGAGCGTAACCGTGATGCCATCGACGACCGACACGGGCCGGTCCGCCTGCGCGAATCCGATCGCGCGAAAGCGGATGACCTGTGCGCCGGCGGGTACCCTGTTGATGCTGTAGCTGCCGTCCGCCGCGGAGACGGCGCCAATGCGCGTGCCGAAGATGACGACCTGCGCGCCCTGCACGGGCGCGCCGGACGCGGTGCTCGTGACCTTCCCGCGGACGATGCCGGTGCCGCCCTGCGCGGCGCCGGTGTGCGGCACCAAGGCGGTGAACGCCGCCATTCCCAGAATGACACCGTGAGTAGCCAGCCGACGACAAGCGTGCATTGCGTCCTCCGGAAAAATGGTCGGGTGAATCCGAGCGGTGCCTGGCTATCCGCCCCTGGTCCAGAGGAGGACCGCGGCACACAGGTCCTTCTCGTGAAACTGCGCCGGAATCTGCGCGGGGCTCTTGTAGATCTCGATCGCGAGGAGGTCTTCGGCGTTGATCACGTCGATCGGGTTGCTCCCCTGGGCCCGGACCCCATCGACGAAGTAGCCGATGCCGGTGCAGTGGGTGGACGTGACAGGAGCTGCGGCGCTTGCGCGGGTGCTTACGCGCACGCCGGGAATGAGTCGCATCAGATCCGACGTGCGCACAACGGCATGCTTCGCCAGCTCGTCCGGGCCCATGAACGTCCCATTGCCAAGCGCCTTGCGCTTGTTGAAACCGGCGAGACGGTCAACCGGCGGGCGCGTGCCCGCTTCCATCTGAGCTTGCGCACGCGCAACAGCCAGTGCGCTCAGCAGCCCCAATGCGAGAAAAGCGGTCGCCAGCCGGACATGCCGCATGCCGTAGGTTCGGGCCGTCGCGGCACCCTGTCAATGGCGGTGCGAGCTTCGCCATGCGCGCCGCGCAAGCGCTCGCCCCCAGCGCCTCGGCAAGGGCCGAGCCTATGTTCTTCTTTTGCCAACTGCGCGACTCGACTGGGACGCCACAGCACGCCGCGCTTGGCATGTTTCGTGTATTGCGAGTTGACTGAAGCGGCCCCCACTGCGACGCTCGCGGACGCTCGCGCGCTGGCGAACTCGACCAGCCGGCATCCCCAGGTCGCGATATGACTTATGAAGAGCCACAGGTCGGGATTGAACCGACGACCGCTCGATTACGAATCGAGTGCTCTACCACTGAGCTACTGTGGCGAGACCCTCATGCCCTGGCTCGGATTCGAACCGAGACGCCTTGCGGCACCACCCCCTCAAGATGGCGTGTCTACCAGTTTCACCACCAGGGCGAGGACCTTCTGCCTTCTGCTTTGCCAAAGAACTGCTGAAATACGACGGGAGCGACGGGGTTCGAACCCGCGACCTCTCGAGTGACAGTCGAGTGCTCTAACCAAACTGAGCTACGCCCCCCTAAGCCAACACCTGCGACCTGCCAGGGCGGCCCATAGCCCCAACGGGAGTCGAACCCGTCTTTGCACCTTGAAAGGGTGCCGTCCTAAACCGATAGACGATGGGGCCAATCCCTTCCATAGCGGTAACGGGATTCGAACCCGTGTTCCAGCCTTGAGAGGGCTGTGTCCTAGTCCCCTAGACGATACCGCCACACGCTGCTCACGTGCTGCTCACATGCTGCTCACACGCTGCACCGAACCGGACGATGCATCCATCGCACTACGAATCCCGCATTCCGCGCGCCTCAACAGGCCCGGAGGGAATCGAACCCCCAACCGCCGGTTTTGGAGACCGGTGCTCTACCAATTGAGCTACGGACCTACGGTAGCCGACAAGGGAGGCCGCCCAAGTCAGAGGGTGACTGACGGGAATTGAACCCGCAACCCCCGGCGCCACAGGCCGGTGCTCTAACCAATTGAGCTACAGTCACCATCACAGATTGCCGCGACGATCCGGAAAGCTAGTCTGAGGTTCGAGAGCGTTCAACGCTCGCCCCCCTGGTCCTCATTTCGCGCGATCCATGTACTCGCCCGTGTTCGGATTCACCCGCACTTTTTCCCCCGACGCGACGAACTCCGGCACATTGATCATCACGCCGTTCTCGAGCTTCGCGGGCTTCGTGCTCGCGGTCTTCGTTGCCGTCTTCATCACCGGCGCGGTATCTACGATTTCGAGCACGAGATACTGCGGCAGCTCGATGCCGATCGGCCGACCGTCGTAATACTCGGCGAGGATCTTCATGCCCGGCTGCATCCATTGTGCATTGTCGCCGAGCATTTCGGCGTCCATCTCCAGCTGGTCGTAGTTCTCAGTATTCATGAAATGCCACGTATCGCCGCCCTGGTACATGAACTCGAGCTCATGCGTCTCCATCGAGGCTCTCTCGATGGTGTCGGCGGCGCGGAACCGATGCTCGAAACTATTGCCCGAGCGCAGGTTCTTGAGCTTGGTCTGAATCATTGCGCGCAGGTTGCCAGGCGTGTGGTGCCGGAACTCCAGCACCCTGCACGGCGCACCCTCGAAAACGATGACCATCCCGCGGCGAATCTGTGTGGCAGGCATTGCCATGGTGAAACTTCCCTCTCGCGCGAACGAAAATGAGTTTTTGAAACAGCCTATAAGTATATTCGCCGAAAGGGGTTGAAGCAATCCACGCCTTTTGCCGCGGTTCCTCGCGAGCCCGCGCGCAACACGCTTCTGTGCCGAAGAGAATCCGTTTCCGGCGCCTCGGCGCTCATCTGGTTTGAGTCGCTGCTCATTTCGCCTGCCTCTTTGCTCGCTTCGCGTGCCTCGGTGCGGATTCCCTGTGCCTGGCCCGGCGCTTTCGGTGCCTTTTTGCTCACTTCGCAAGCCGCTTTGCCCGTTTCGCATAGCTCTTTGGTCACTCTACACGCCTCGCCGCTCGCTCCTCCTGCCTGGCTCGGCGTTTCACCTGCCTCAGTGCCGTTTTCTCGTGCCTCGCTGACCGATTCTCGGGCCTTGCTGTTCGGTTGACGCGCCTCGGTGCCCGTTGCGCTTGCCTCGGCACGCACTTCCGATGCCTCGGTGGCGATTTCACTTGCCTCAACAGGGATTTCGCCTGCCTTCGAACGCCTTCACCGCAATGTGGAACTCACTTCACTCACCTCGTCTGCTCCTCAGTATTGCCCCAGTGAGATTTCGCCCGCCGGTGAAGCCCTTCGTCCCCGGCGATTCGACACTCGGTAGACCGAGGAAGGTGCTCATCTCTGCGTCCTCGTGCGTCAGTGGGCGGAGCCAGGCTCTTGGTCCACCAACGTCGATCCTCCGACCCGTCCCCTGGATGTTTCGCTCGCCGTCAAGAGAACTCGCGCTTGGGGCCTCCACGCTCGAGAGATCTCGAAACAGGGTCTTCCCCTCGCGAATCAATTCCGCAAGAGCATTCTGTGTTACGTTGAACGGCAAGCATTGGTTGAAGCGTTTCAAACGCTGTCGGGCACGTCGATAACACGCGCGCAAACCCGCGGCAAAAAGAACGCAGTCGCCTGACGCTAGCCGCGAAGCGCGCGCGCGAGACCAGGCCAGATATTCCCGGCCGCCCGGCGCGCCCCTTCGGCCGTAGGGTGAATCCCGTCGCCCTGGTTCAGCTTCGCAATGCCGGCCACCCCGTTGAGCAGGAAGGGAAGAAGCGTCACGCCCGTCGTCCGGGCCACCTCGCCGAACACCGCATGGAACCGCAGCGTGTACCGTGCGCCCAGGTTCGTGGGCGCCTCCATCTGCACGAGGAGAACCCTGGCCGCAGGATTCGCGGCGCGAACCTTGGCGATGAGCGAGCGCAGATTGGCGGCGGTGGAATCCGGATCGAGCCCGCGCAGTCCGTCGTTCGCGCCCGTCTCGATTACGACGACCTCCGGCTTTTCCCGCAGCAGCCAGTCGGCGCGCCGGAGTGCCCCGGCCGATGTCTCGCCCGAGAGGCCCGCATTCACCATGAGTGCGCGCACGCCGGCGGAGTCGGCCATGCGCTGGAGCACGGCGGGATAGGCGTCCGCTTCCGGATTGTCGAGCCCATATCCGGCGGTCAGGCTCGTGCCGAGAAACAGCACGCGCGTGGCGCCCGTACGGTCACCAGGCATGCTCCCGGGCGCGGTTCCCGTTGCCCGGTCCGGT
>DASZZO010000231.1:0-45326 GCA_035544915.1 Gemmatimonadaceae bacterium
GGATCAGGCGACGACCTCCGCGGAGCGTCGCGCGACTTCAGGGGAACGCTTCTGAGATTGCCCGCCGGCGACGGCGATTTTCAGGGACGCGAACCTCACGAGCGCCGAGTTCGATGCCGCTTCCATATATATAGGGCGAAAATTGGGGGTGCGCGCAAGGGTCCACGAGAATTGGCGCGACCATAGGCAATTTCTCGAATTCCATCGGCTATTACAGTAAGGCCCCTTCACAACCGAATCTCGAGTCCGAACTCCCGCCGCACGACGCCCACCTCCCGCCATGCGCCCGCCCCCCACCTCACGCCACGCCGCCCGCATCCCTCGCTCGCCCCACGACGCGCCGTACGCCGTACTAAGCGCCGCCCGCCCTCACGATCGCCGCACGCCGCGCCTGCGATACGATTCGGCTGTCCCTCCTTCTGATGGACTAAAGCCTGTTCCGCTTTTCGCCGTGCGTTACTACTGACGCAACGCGCCGGCGGGATCGACGCGGGCCGCGCGCCACGCGGGCACCCAGCACGCGAGCAGCGACACCGCTGCCAGCAGCACGACGACGCCCCCGTATGTGACGAGGTCAAACCGCGTGATGCCGTAGATCAGTGTCACCAGCGCGCGAGTCGCCGCAATCGACGCCATCAACCCGATGACGGCGCCCAGGAGCGCGAGCCGCATGCCCTGGTGCATGACCAGCACGAGGATGTCGCGGGGCGCGGCGCCCAGCGCGGACCGCACGCCGATTTCGCGGGTTCGTTCCGCAACGCCGCCCGAGAGTACCCCGTAGATTCCAAGCGCGGCGAGCAGCAGGGCGACGACGGCGAACGCTTCGAACACCACCAGAGCAAACCGGCGCTTTGCCTCCGATGCCGCCAGCAGCTGTTCCATGGTCGCGACGCGACGGACGGGCTGGTCGCTGTTGACCGAATAGATCGCGGCGCGAATCGCCGGAGCGAGCGCCGCCGCTGTTCCACGCGCCCGCACGACGAGCCACATCGGATTGTCGGCCCACATCCACTGATTCTCCAGCGCATACAATGCGTCCGACCGCTCGGCGAGCGACGCCTGGCGGACGTCGGCCACGACTCCGACAATGACGTCCCACGGGCGGGTGGAGGATCCACCGAAGCGGACTCGCTGTCCGATGGGATCCAGCCCGGGGAACTTCCGCCGGGCGAACGACTCGTTGATGACAATCGGTCGCGGCACGGCGCCGGTGACGTCGTGTTCGTCGAAAAGTCGTCCGCGTCGCAGCGGAATCTTCAGCGTCGCGAAATATGAGGGAGTGATCGCATACCGCACCGCGGCGTTTGCCTCCGCTCGATCGTTGTCGTTCTCGAAGGTACTGCCATAGGTCTCGAGGCGGCCATCCTCCGCGAGCGGCAGTTCGCTCGTGAATGCTGCCGACTCCACGCCGTTCACGCGCCGCACGGTATCGAGCGCTTCTGCGTAGAACCGGAAAAAGGCGGCATCATCCGGATACCGGCGTGGCGATGAGACCTGCACCTGCATCGTGAGGAGATGCGACGCGTCGAAGCCGGGCGCGATCGCAAAGACGCGCTGGAGGCTCCGGACGAGGAGCCCGGCGCCGACCAGCAGGACGATTGCGAGGGCGACTTCGGCGACGACGAGCGTGCCGCGCATCGTGCCGCGCATCGTCCCGCGCCCGCCGACCGTCCACCGTGATCCCAGTTGCGCACGGGCACGCGCGTCCTGCCCCACGGCGTGCAGCGCCGGCGCTATGCCGACCACGATCCCGACGAGCATGGCGATGCCCGAAGCGAATGCGAATGCAGCGGCGTCGACGTGGATTGACGCGGCGCGCGGCAGTTCGGCCGGACTGAGCGTCAGCAGTGCTCCCACGCCCGCCTGCGCGACCATGACGCCGAGCGCGCCCCCCGCGAGCGCGAGCAGCACGGTCTCCGTGAGCAGCTGGCGCACGAGGCGCATCCGCCCCGCGCCCAGCGCGAGCCGCAATGCGATCTCCGGGCGGCGCTGCGCGGTGCGCGCCAGAAGGAGATTTGTCACGTTCACGCACGCGATCGCCAGCACCAGGAGCGCGGCGCCGAACATGGCGAGGAGCGCAGGCCTCACGGCGCGGACGAGTTCGTCCTGGAGGCCTGCCACGCCGAGCCCGTTTGCCATCGACGCGAAGGGCGGGCGTGCAAAGTCCGCTGCCGGGTGCCGCGCGATCTCGTCCAGTTCGCGCCTCGCTTCCGCGACGGCGGCGCCCGCCCGCACGCGACCCACCATCCGGAGGTGACGTCCCCACTCCCGGCCGTCCACGGGCAGCGCGGGGTCATACTGGAGCAGGGACCAGAGGTCCGCCGTCGGCGCGAGAACGTTCTCGAATCGCGCCGGCATCACGCCGACCACCGTGTACGGCTTGTCGTTCAGGGTGACCTGGCTTCCCACGATCGACCTGTCGGCGTGGAAACGGCGGCGCCAGAGCCGGTCGCTGATGATGACGACGCGCGCGCCGTTCGGCCGGTCGTCCGCCAGTTCGAATCCGGCGCCAATCGCGGGCCCGACGCCGAGCACGCGGAAGAAACTCGCACTGACGAGCTGGCCATCGAGCGGCTCGGGTTCGTCGCGCCCGGTCAGCGTCCGCTGCCACGCCTTGTAGACGGCGACCGCCTCGAACGTACGGCTCCGCGCCGCCACCTCGCGATACGTGCCGAACGATTGGTCCGAACGGGTGCCGTCGCCGCCCGAGTACCAGATCATCGCGAGTCGATCGGCGTGCGGATACGGCAGGGCTTCGAAGAGGACCGGGTTCAGCGCGCTGAAGATTGCAGTACTCGCGCCGATGCCGATGGCCAGTGTAAGCACGCCGATTGCCGTCAAGCCCGGTGTGTTGCGCAGCCGGCGCGCACCGTAGCGTACGTCAGTAAAGAACGTGTCGACGAAGTGCTCCCAGCCGTGGGAACGCACGTCATCGCGGATTGCGGTCGTATTGCCGACCTCGAGCTGCGCGGCACGCCGTGCGTCGTCGGGCGAGAGCCCGCGCGCGATGTGGGCGGCGATCGTCTCGTCCATATAGTGCCGCATTTCGTCCGACAGGGCGCGATCCGCCGCCGACCGGTTCAAGAGCACGCCGAGCCCGCGCGTGACCTGGCGCCAGAGCGACATCGGGTCAGCCCTCCGCGTTGAGCAGCCGGGCGATGGCTCCAGCCCGGCGCCGCCAGTCGGCGGCCTCGGTATCGAGTTGCTTCCGGCCCGCGCGGGTGAGGCTGTAAAACTTCGCCCGGCGCGAGTTCTCCGTGTCGCGCCACTCGCTGTCGATCCAGCCGGCACGCTCGAGGCGCTGGAGGGCCGTGAGGAGGGAGCCGGGATTGACCTTGAAGACGCCGCGCGAGACCTGCTCCACGCGCCGCGCAATCCCGAAGCCGTGCAGCGGCTGGAGGCTCAGCGTCTTGAGGATGAGCAGGTCCAGCGTCCCCTGAATGACGTCGGTGTTTGGTTCGTTCATCGTGATCCCGAAGCTCAGTTCCGGGATTCAGGCTAGTACCTCAGGTGTTGATTGTCAAGATGTGAAGAGCAACTGGAAAGTCTCAACTCTCGTCTGTCCTTTTTCACTCCCCCCTGAGCGCCTGGTTCGGATCCACCCGCGCCGCCCGCCGCGCCGGGATCCAGCTCGCGAGGACCGCGACTGCGAGCAGGACGATCGCCACGAACGCGAACACGGCCGGATCACGCGGCGACTCTTCGAACAGGAGTGGACGCACCCATCGGCCGGCCGCCAGCGCGATGCCGGTGCCGATCGCGACACCCATCACACCGACGCGGAGACCTTCGGCCACGACAAGCCGCACTACGTCGCCTACCTGCGCGCCGAGCGCGACGCGCACGCCCATCTCGTGCGTCCGTTGCACCACGTTGTAAGCAATGACGCTGTACAGGCCGATCGCGGCGAGTGCGAGCGCCAGCGCGCCGAACACGACGAACATCGTCGCGCCGAGTTGCCACGACCGCGTCTGTGAACCGACGATGTCTCCGAATGGCGTGATCGTGACGTACGACGCACCGGGCATCTCGCGCTGGAGCCGGCGCCGCACCGTCGCCATCTGCGCGCTCGCGTTCCCCGCCGTTCTGATCACGAGGCCGCCGGTCTGCGGGCTGAACTGGGCCGACGGCAGATAGTAGTAGAGCCCCGGGTCATTGTTGAGCGCCGACGCCTTGATGTTCTCGGCGATGCCAACGACATACGTGCACGGCATCGTGTCGGCCACGATCTTGACGCACTGGCCGATCGGGTCCGCGGCCGGCCAGAGCGTCTTTGACATCGCCTCGCTCACCACCATCGCCCGCGGAGCCTGTTGCGTATCGCCCGCCTCGATGCCTCGTCCGCGTACGATGCGCGTGCCGAGCGTTGCGAAGAACTCCGGCGAGACGGCATTGAGATCGAACTCGCCGAGCTTGTTGACCGAGTCGATGCCTGCCACGTAGAGCCCAACGCTCCAGGTGCTCCAGAAGGGGACGGAGCTCTGCGTGCTCGCGTGCGTGACGCCGGGGATCGTTCTTGCCGTTTCGAGCAGGCGTGTGCGGAGGTCGACCTTCCGGGCGCTGTCGAGCTTTATGCCACGCATGTTGAGATTGACGAGCAGCACGGGGTCGACATCGTAGCCGAGCCGGAGCGCCTGCACCTTGTGCAGGCTGCGCACGAACAGTCCGGCGCCCACGAGAAGCATCACGGAGAGCGCGCCCTGCAGCACGAGCAACGCCGCCCTCGCGCGCGAGCGGTGAAAGGTGCCCTCCCGGGCTCCCGCCTTGAGGTCGCTAGTGAGATCGGCTCGGCGCCACTGGAGTATTGACGCCAGGCCGGTGAGAAGTCCCGCGCCCAGAGCGGCGGCTCCGGCGAAAAGAAGTGTCCGCGTATCACCCACAACCGACGACTGGGCCGTGCCCGGCAAGAAAGCCGCCCGCAGCGCCGACCCGCCCCACTGCGCGACCAGCACACCGGCGGTGCCGCCGAGCAGGGCGAGCAGCACGCTCTCGGTGAGAAGCTGCGAGAGCAGGCGGGCCCGGCTCACGCCCAGCGCGAGGCGAATCGCGATCTCGCGCCGCCTGCGCAGCGCGCGGGCAAGGAGCAGATTGGCTACGTTCGCGCACGCGATGAGCAGCACGATCAGCGCAACGCCGCCCACCCACGTGGCCACCTTCGCCACGCTCGATTCGTTCGGACCGCGTTCACTCAGGATGGATGCGACGACCGCGTGTGGGCGCGCGAGACTGGCGGGTGTGTTCCGCGGATTCTCGACGAGCTGCGTTTCGAAGCTCTTCTGAAAGGCGTTTGTGAGGTCTGCACTCGCAGCCGCGATGCTCACGCCAGGCTTGCGTCGCATAATCATCGACATCCAGCCCCACTGATACGTCTTCCACCAGCTAGACCTGAGAGTCAAGGAAGCCGAGGCGGCACCAGCGTAGCTCGTGATTGGAATGAAGGCGGCCGGCGGCTGGTCGGGCCACAGACCCACGAACGCTCTGGGCGCGACACCGATCACCGTGTACAAGACGGGTCCAATCTGCACCGTGGAACCCAGCGCGTCGCGTCGCCCGCCGTACTGCGTTTGCCAGAAGGCATAACTCAGCACCGCCACCGGCGTGCCTAGTGGCGGCATATCCTCGGCGGCCGTGAAGTAGCGGCCGAGCACGGCCGGCGCGTCGAAGAAGCTGAAAAAGCTCGCGCTGACGATGCCAATCTGCATCTCGCGCGCCGCATCGCCCACTCCCACGGCGAGCTCTCGCTCAGTGTAGCCTGCGGAGTTCGAGAAGGAGGTGCTCCACTGCGCGAGATCGGTGTAGCGCGCGTACTGGTGGCTGCCATTGGCGCGCTCCGTTCCACGAAAGGTCTGAAAGAGATACACGCGATGCGCAGTGCCGGGATCCGGCATGAGGGGCGGCGGCCGGAACAACAGCCGATCGACGAGTGAAAACATCGCCGCGTTCGCGCCGATGCCCAGGCCGAGGGTAAGCGCGACAGCAGCCGCGAACCCCGGCCTGGTACGCAGGCCGCGAACGGCGTAGGTCAGATCCTGGCGGAAGGCGTCGAACATGGCGGCTCTCCGTGAGACACACGTCACGGGCCGACGGTTGGATGGCGGGGTTGACCAGGGGCGGTCGAGAGTCTGGAGTCGAGAGTCAAGTGAACGGCCCCGTTACATGTTCCGCACACAAATCCGGGCTGCGAGTACCCGTGCCGGGGCTACTTTTGGCACGAGTACAGAGTCCAGGATGTCATGGGCCGCACCACCGAGGATCGCCAGCACCGAGGATCGCCATATGAGCACTCGATTGAAACTGGTCTGTATTGCCGCGTGCGCGGCAGCTCCTGCCTTCACACGCGCGCAGTCCGCATCGAATGAAGGGTACGTGACGACCGCTGATGGGGTCCGGCTCTCGTACTCCGTCGTGGGCTCCGGAAGTCAGACCGTGATCGTTCCGGGCCGGCTCTTCCTGCTGCGCGGCCTGAGCCCGCTGGCCGCAGGGCGGAGGCTCATCTTCTACGATACGCGCGGCCGCGGGAAGTCGGACCCGGTGCATGATCCAAAACGCGAAACCATCGGCGACGACGTCCGCGACCTCGAAGCCGTTCGCGCGCATTTCGGAGCCGGGAAGACAAGCGTTATCGGATACTCGTACATGGGGCTCCTGGTGATGCTGTACACGCTCGAGCATCCAGACCGTGTCGAACGTGCCGTGCAGCTTGGCCCCGTGCCGATGCGATTCGATGCGAGGTATCCGCCAGCGTTGTCGGAGAGCTATGCGGCCGCCGTGGACCTTGCCGGAGTCAAGCGGCTCGACAGCCTGCGGACGAGTGGTTTCGACCGCAGCCATCCGCGCGAATATTGCGAGGCGGACTGGGAGGTGAACCGCGTCGCCCTCGTCGGCGATCCAGCGCATGCAGGCCGGCTCAGCGTGACGAAAAGCGAACTGTGCGCGATGCCGAATGAGTGGCAGGTGAACCAGACTCCGCACTTCCAGGCCATGTTCGCCTCGATCCAGCTTCTCGGACTCGACTCGGCCGGCGTGCGCGGCGTGACGATGCCTGTGCTCACGGTTCACGGCACGCGCGATCGCAATGCGCCGTACGGTGGCGGGCGCGAGTGGGCGATGCGCCTCCCGAACGCACGGCTCGTGTCCGTCAAGGGAGCGGCTCACCAATCGTTTGATGAATTCCCGGAGATCGTATTGCCGGCGATCGATGCATTCCTGCGGGGGAACTGGCCTCCCAGTGCAGAAAGAGTCACGTCGATCGTCCCCGCACCGTAGAAACAATCGTGCACATCTCCGTTCTGTTCATGCCGTTTTCGCCACTGCGCCGAAGGACCATCCGCAGCGATGGGCGGTGAGACTCGATTGTCTTGCCGCCCATTGTTGTTCCTGCCGAGTGGAGACCAATGCAATCCGCGCAATCAAGCCAGCTCCTACGCAGCGCACCGTACTTTCCAGTCGCCAATGTCGATCAGTCGGCCGCTTATTACGAGCGCGTGTTCGGATTTCAGCTGGACTACTGTGCCGGAACGCCGGCGCAGTTCGCCATCGTGAGCCGCGATGGGTTGTCGCTCATGCTGCGCCTGGTGCCGAAACCTGAGGAGATCACGCCCAACGAACGGCAGGGCGGAACATGGGACGCGTTCTTCTGGGTCCGCGATGTGCGCGCGCTATACGCGGAACTGCAGGCGAACGGAGCGAACGTCGTCTACGGGCCGATGATCCAGGAAGCCTACCACATGGAGGAGTTCGCCGTGCGCGATCTCGACGGGCATGTGCTCGGATTCGGACAGCCACTGGCGGATCGCACCGGCGGCGCGTGAGTCATCATGCAGGAGGCGCGGGGACGCTCGGGAGGTTGTTCGTAATTCCGCGCGCGTATCGCCAGCGCCCGTCAGCTCCTCGCCGCAGGATGAGCAACACGCGCTGCGTCCGGCTCTGCGCCGCCCCGCCCGACCGCTGCGTTACGGTGATACGCTCGATCCCCCGCTCGAAGGCCCAGTCTCCGGTGACGACGAGCTCCACGGAGTCGAATACCTGCTCGACTTGATAGAGAGCGATTGCCCCGGCCATCGACGACACGACAACATCGCGGCCCGTGAGTGACAGTGCGCCGTCCGGCCACACTTCGTAGTCCTCCGTGACGAGATCGCGAAGGCCCTCGGCATTTCCACGGGCAACGTTGTCCACCCATTCCCTGTGCAAGTCGGCGATGTCGTCCGTAGGCTCCACCGCATCACTCCGAACAAAATCCGTTTCGTTTGCCTTGGCGTTCATCTTGTTTGCCGTGATGTCCATGTCGCGTGGCGTGGCACTCATTGCGCGTGCCTTATCGCTCGGTGTGCGTGCCTGGGTGCTTATTGCGCGTGCCTTGGCGCTCATTGCGCGTGCCTTGCCGTACACTTCGCCTGCCAAAACGCTCAGTTCACGTGCCGTGCTGCTCGTTTTGCGTACCTCAATCGAGATTTCGCGTACCGTGGAATCGATTCGCCGTAGCAATGAACGCGTTTGACGCACCTCGGAGGATGTTCATCGTTGCATGATGGAGATTTCGCGTGCCTCTGAAGCCGTTCATCGCTGGGTCGTCGAGATCTGGCGTGCCTCCGACGCCGTTCCTCGTGCATCCATTGCGACTTTGTCGATTGGGAAAGCTCCTGGTCACTGAATCGTTGCTGTTCAATGCCCAGGGCTAGCCTCTTCGCCGAACACCCTCGACCCTTCATGCGGTCCCCTTGCGGTTGTGCGCGCCGTCAATAGCCCGCATTGCTGGCAGACTCACGCTTCCACCACCGCCGTCGCCTCGATCTCGACCTTCGCCCGCTCCTCGACCAGCGCAACCACGAACACGACCGACATTGCCGGGAAGTGCGCACCGATCACGTCGCGGTACGCCCGCCCGATCTCCTTCCGCTCCGCGCTGTACGCCGCGCGATCCGTCACGTACCACGTCAGCCGCACGAGATGGCGCGGCTCGGCCCCCGCCTCAGCGAGCAGTGTTACCACGTTCTGCAGCGCCTGCCTCACCTGCGCCGCGAACTCGTCAGTCTCGAACTTCGCCACCGCAGGATTCCACCCGACCTGCCCCGCAAGGACGACGAGTCGCCCGGACGCCACAATCCCGTCAGAATACCCGCGTGGCGGCGCCCATGTCACGGGATGCAGAATCCGGGCGCCCGCGTGTCGCGACTCGCTCACTGTGCCTCCTCACGCAGCCGATATCGCTGCAGCTTTCCGGTCACGGTCCGCGGCAGCGCCGCGACGAATTCCACCGCGCGGGGGTACTTGTAGGGCGCGATGCGCGCCTTCACAAAGTCCTGCAGCTCCTTCACCAGCTCGGCGCTCCCGACCCGGCCCTCCCGCAGCACGATCACTGCCTTCACGATGTGCCCGCGTTGCTCGTCCGGTGCGGCGATGCATGCGCATTCGAGAACTGCGTCATGCTCGAGGAGCACGCCCTCAACCTCCGGCCCCGCAATGTTGTAGCCGGAGGAGATGATAATGTCGTCTGTCCGCGCCTGGTACCAGAAATAGCCGTCGCCATCACGGCTGTACGAGTCGCCGGTAAGGTTCCAGCCGTCGCGCACATACTCCTGCTGCCGCTCGACGTTGTCGAGGTACCGGCATCCCGTGGGGCCGCGCACGGCGAGCCGGCCAACGGTGCCCGCCGGCGCGTCACGACCGTGCGCATCGATCACGCGCGCCTGAAACCCGGGAACGACTGTACCCGTCGCGCCGGGCCGGACGTCGCCGCCCGCGGCGCTGATGAAAATATGGAGCATCTCGGTGGCCCCGATGCCGTCGATGATCTTGTTACCGGTGGCCTTGCGCCATGCTTCGTAGACGCCGAGTGGGAGGTGCTCGCCCGCCGAAACGCATTTCCGCAAGCTGGCCACGTCGTGCCCTTCGAGCATTCCACACATCGCCCGATACGACGTCGGAGCCGTGAAGCAGACTGTGGGGCGGAACTCCGAAATCGCCTTGATCAGGTACGGAGGTGTCGCCTGTTCGAGCAGGAGAGACGACGCGCCAAAACGGATCGGAAAAAGGAGCAGTCCGCCAAGCGCGTACGTGAAAGCCAGCGGGGGCGAACCGCAGAACAGGTCGTCGGCAACGGGCTTCAGCACGTATCGCGCAAAGGTGTCGGTGATGGCCAGGATATCGCGGTGCTCGTGCATCGTTCCCTTGCCCTCGCCGGTCGTCCCGGAAGTGAAGGCAATGATTGCGATGTCGTCAGCGGCAGTGTCGACGTTGGCAAACGTCGCCGGCTTTGTCCGCATCAGCTCCTCGAGGCTCCCGGCCCCGTCTGCGTTGAAGTGCACGACGCGAGCCGCCGCGCGCGGCGAGCCATCGCGCCGTGTCCGAAAGGCGTCCTCGCATTCCGTGGCGATTCGCGTGTCGCAGAGGGCGAGCCCGATCTCCGCCTTGTCCGCGAGGTAACGCAGCTCCCGCTCGCGCAGCAGGGCCATGGTCGTGACGGCAACGCCACCCGCCTTCAGCACGGCGAACCAGCATGCGGCCAGCATCGGGTTGTTCGGCGCGCGCAAGAGTACCCGTTTCCCCGGCACGATGCCCAAGTCATCCGTGAGCACGTGCGCTATCCGGTTCGCCGTCCCCAATAGATGGCGATATGTCCAGAATCCGCCGGGGAATCGAAACACCGTACGGTCGCCGCGTCCCTCTTCAACAACACGGTCGAGCAGTTCGCCTGCGCAGTTGAGTCGCGCCGGATATGAAAGCTCCGGTACGGCGGTCCAGTCACGAACCGGCCACAGTTCGCGGGGCGGGAGCCGATCGGCGCAGAAGGTGTCGACGTGCGCGGTTGCCACAGCGGACCTGGACGAAGCGCCCGGCGCCGCGTCAGCCATGCCTGCCCTGCGACCGTGAGTATGCGTCGAGTACCTGGCGCGCAATGAGAAGCTGCTGCACCTCGGTCGTTCCTTCATATATCCGGAGTGCCCGGACTTCGCGATACAGTTTCTCCACTGGATGGTCCCGTACCACGCCGTGTCCGCCCAGCAGTTGCACCGCGTCGTCGACCACGCCTTGCGCAGCCTCGGTGGCGTACATCTTCGCCATGGCCGCCTCTCGCCTGATCTCCGGGGCCAGTGTGTCGCGCGTCCACGCCGCGCGGTAGATGAGCAGCGCACTGGCGTCGATAGCCGTCGCCATGCGCGCAATGCGCGCCTGCGTCAACTGGAACTCGTCGAGTGTCTGGCCGAGCATTTTCCGCGTCGTCACGTGGGCGAGGGTCTCGTCGAGCGCGCGGCGCGCGAACCCGAGCGCGGCCGCTCCGACTGTCGACCGAAATACGTCGAGTGTGCCGAGGGCCACGCGGAGGCCCCTGGTCGGCTCGCCGACGACACGGTCGGCGGGCACGCGACATCGGTCAAACCGAAGGGTCCCGAGCGGATGCGGCGCGATCGTCTCGATCCGCGCGGCGACGCTAAAACCGGCGTCGCCCGGCTCGACGACCAGGGCGATGAACTCACGCTCCGCATCGCCCAGCCGGCAGAATACGACATACTGATCAGCGAGGCCGGCGTTCGAGATCCATGTCTTCTCGCCTTCTATGGTATAGCAGGCGCCCTCCCGCCGGGCTGTCGTCCGCATGGCGGCGACGTCCGAGCCCGCCTCCGCCTCGGAGATCGCAAAAGCGGCGATCGCGTCGCCTGTGGCGACCCTGGGCAGATAGCGCGCCTTGAGTGCCGCCGAGCCGAACAGCGAGATCGGCCCCGCACCAAGCCCCTCCATCGCGAAGGCGAAGTCGGCGAGTCCCGACACTCGCGCCAGCGTCTCGCGGGCGATGCAGAGCGATCGCACATCGAGGGTTTCGTACACGCCGCCGTATTCGGCGGGTACCGCGTAGCGCAGCCAACCCGCCGCGCCGAGTCGTTTCACGAATGTCCGGCATGCCGCGTCGACGTCGCCACCTCCGTCCGCGTCGCGCTCGATGGCCACCGCCTCGCGGAGCGCCCATGCTCGCAGCTCGCTCGCGAGCGTGCGGTGCGCGTCCGTGAAGAAGGGCCACACGTACGGCTCGGCCGCCATGCTCAATCTCCCTCGAACACCGGCGACTGCTTCTCGAGAAACGCCCGGTACGCGCGTTCGAAGTCCTCCGTCTGCATGCACACGGCTTGTGCGCGCGCCTCGTAGTCGAGCGCGGAGTCGATGTCCATGGACCATTCCGCGTGCAGGGAACGCTTGGTTACCGCGTGGGCAACGGTGGGTCCCTCGGCCAGCGCGCGGGCGAGTGCCGTTGACTCTTCGAGCACTGTCTCGGGCGCGCAGAGCCGGTTGTAGAATCCCCACCGTTCCGCCTCCTCTCCTTCCATCGTCCTGCCGAGGAACAGCAGTTCGCTCGCGCGCCCGTATCCGATGATGCGGGGGAGGATCGCGCACGCGCCCATGTCTGCGCCCGAGAGCCCGACCCGTCCGAACAGAAAGGCGACCTTGCTGCGGGCTGTGCCCAGCCGCATGTCGCTCGCCATCGCGAGGATCGCGCCTGCGCCGGCGCAGGTGCCGTCAACGGCGGCGATGATCGGCTGTGGGCAGGCGCGCATGGCCTTCACGAGGTCACCGGTCATCCGCGTGAAGCCGAGGAGTCCGTCGTGATCACCCTTCCGTTTCATTTCCACCAGCGGGCCGATGATATCATGCACATCGCCGCCGCTGCAGAAGTTGCCGTCAGCTCCCGTGATCACGACCGCACGAACATCGGAGACCCGATTGAGCGCCCGGAACGTGTCCGTCAGTTCCCGGTACGACTCGAGCGTGAGCGGGTTCTTTCGCCCGGGCCGGTCGAGCGTGATGGTGGCCACCCGGTGCGCGACGTGCCATCGAAAGTGGCGCGGCGCGATGGTCGCTGCGGAGGCGGACTTCGTCATGCCCCCTCTCCTCCGGCGATGGGGAGCGCGATTCCGGTGACCGCTGCGGCTTGCGGTGAGCACAGCCAGTCAACGGCGCTCGCCACCTCGTCGGGCTCGATGAGCTTCCCCCGGGGAACCGTGCGAACGAGCATGGCGCGGGCCTCCTCGGGCGTCTTCCCGAGCGCCCGCACCAGGTTGGCCACCCCGGTGTTCGTGAGATCCGTGTCGGTGTACCCGGGACAGACCGCGTTCACGGTGACGCCGTGCCTGGCGGTCTCCAGCGCCAATGACCGGGTGAAGCCGACCACGCCGTGCTTTGCCGCGGAGTAGGCGACCATGGTCTTGAAGCCCCGGAGCCCGGCCATCGAGGCGATGTTGACGATCCGCCCACTGCGCATCTGGAGCATCGCAGGGAGGACTTCCGCGGTGCACACGAACGTCCCGGTCAGGTTCACCGCGAGCATCCGATCCCAGAGGGCGCGCGAGATTTCTGCAAAGAGAGCGGCTTCTGCCCCGCCGGCGTTGTTCACGAGCACATCCACAGGGCCGAACGCCGTGCGCGCGCGCGCGAACGCGGCCTGCACGCCCTTATCGTCGGTGACGTCGCATTGCATCGCTTGCACTTGGGCGCCGGAGTCACGCGTCATCGCGGCCGCACGGTGTTCAAGCGTGTCCAGCGTCCGTCCCATGATGGTGAGACGCGCTCCGCGGTTCGCGAGCGAGGCGGCGATGGCCGCGCCAATCCCCCTGCTCCCGCCCGTCACGACGGCGTGCTTTCCCTCGAGATATCGGTTCTCCTTGACCAGGTTCACGATCAGTCCGTTGCGGCGGTACGGGCCATGGGCGTCTGCCGGCCTCGCTGGACCTCCCGCTCGAGCTGCAGGCGCCCTTGATAGTACTGGTTCGGCCACGAGACGCCCGAATACCCGAGCGCCGCCGCCGCGTGCAACGTCCAGTGCGGATCGCTCAGATGTGGCCGGCCGATGGCCACGAGATCCGCGCGCCCAGCGGCAATAATGCTGTTCACCTGGTCGGCGTCGGTGACGTTGCCGACGGCTATCGTCGGCACACGCGCCTCATTGCGAATGCGATCGCTGAAGGGGGTTTGCCACAGCCGTCCGAACACGGGCTTCGCCCCGGTGGTCGTCTGTCCGGTCGAGACGTGGATGATGTCCGCCCCGGCGTCGACGAAGGCACGAGCGATGGCCACGGCGTCGTCGTCGCTGATTCCGTCTTCCGCCCAGTCGGTTGCCGAGATGCGCACGGAGATCGGCTTCTCCCCGGGCCAAGCCGAACGGATCCCGGCGAAGACTTCGAGCGGGAAACGAAGCCGGTTCGCGACAGATCCGCCGTAGTCGTCACGCCGCGTGTTGCTCACCGGAGTCAGGAAGCTCGAAAGCAGATATCCGTGCGCGGCGTGCATCTCGAGCATGTCGAAGCCCGCGCCGGCACCGAGGCCGGCGGCACGGACGAAGTCGTCGCGAACGCGGTCCATGTCTGCGCGCGTCATCTCGCGTGGCGCGCCGATCGCCGCGTTGTACGGAATGGACGACGGCGCGATGATCTCCCAGCCTCCATCGCGAAGCGGCAGGTCCGTCCCCTCCCAGGGGAGGCACGTCGACCCCTTTCGGCCTGCGTGCCCGAGTTGCAGGCAGATCTTCGATGGCGACCAGTCGTGGACGAAGTCGACGATGCCCTTCCAGCGCGCCAGCTGCTGGTCGCTGTAGAGTCCCGAGCAGCCGCGGGTAATCCGCGCTTCGGGCGAGACGCACACCATTTCCGTCATGACGAGCGCCGCACCGCCCAGCGCGCGCGCACCGAGATGCACGAGGTGGAAATCGTTCGGCGTCCCGTGCTCCGCGCTGTACATGTCCATCGGCGAGACGACGACACGATTAGAGAGGACCAGTCCACGCAGCTGGAAGGGGGTGAACATCGGTGGGGGAGGGACGACGCCGCTCTGCCGGTACTCCACCGGCGCGCGTGACGCGAACCAGCGCTCGACGCCGTCGACGAACGTCGCGTCGCGCATGCGCAGATTTTCATGGCTCACCCGCTGGCTCCGCGTGAGCAGACTGTACGCGAACTGCTCCGGCGGAAGATGAATGTAACGCTTCACGTGCTCGAACCACTCCATCGAGTTGCGGGCAGCGTTCTGCAACCGGAGTGCCTCGGTCATCCGCTCGTCCTGGTAGCGCGCGAATGCGTCCCGCACGCTGCCCGGCTCGGAGAGCCGGCGCGCGAGCACGATCGCGTCCTCCATGGCCAGCTTGGTGCCCGAGCCGATGGAAAAATGTGCCGTGTGTGCCGCATCGCCTACGAGGACGATCTTGTCGTGGAACCAGCGCTGGTTCCGCACCCGGACGAAGTTCGCCCACGGCGCGCTGGAGCCCTCGCGGGGACCGTTGTGCAGCAGACGGTGGCCGTCGAGCCATTGGCCGAACATCGCCTCGCACGCGGCGATCGTCTGCGCGGCATCCAGCTTGCCGAATCCCGCCGAGCGCCAGGAGTCCTCGTCGCACTCGACAATGAACGTCGACACACCGCTGCCGAACCGGTAGCAGTGTGCCTGAAAGACGCCGTGGGCGTTCTCGACGAAGTAGAACGTGAAGGCATCGAATGGAAACGTCGTCCCGAGCCAGATGTAACGCGCGGTCCGGACGTCGAGTTCCGGGCCGAACCGCTCCGCGTGCTGGCGACGGATCGCGCTGTTGATTCCGTCGGCGGCGACGATCACGTCAGCGTTGTCGAAGCCGAATGCGGCGAGGTCCGGAATGTCCCGTATGTCTGCACAAAAGCGCACCGTCACGCCCAGCTCTCGCGCGCGTCCCAGCAGGATCTCGAGCAGCGTCTTGCGCGCAATCCCGCTGAAGCCGTGCCCGCCCGACGTGATTCGGCGCCCTCCAACCACGATGTCGATGTCGTCCCAATGGGCGAAGTTCGACGTGATTGCGCGATGCGTCGGCTCGTCGGCCGTGCGAAAGTTGTCGAGCGTCTGGTCAGAGAACACGACGCCCCATCCGAAGGTGTCGTCGGCCTGGTTGCGCTCGAATACCGTGATCTCGTGCGCCGGGTCAGCCCGTTGAAGCAGGATGGCCGAGTACAGCCCCGCCGGCCCGCCGCCGATGATGGCAACTTTCACGTCCGGGCACTCCGGCACCACCACTTCCCGGTGCGCATCAGCCGCTCCCTGGGTCGCGTCGCATTGGACCTCCTGCCCTGAAGGTACTTCGAAGCGCTGCGCACCACACGCTGCTGATGCGCCCGCGCATCACCGGCAGAATGGCTTGACAGGATGCGATGATGCAGACATCCTACACCCAAGGCTGTAGGACATCTACATGCATGCGGAGCACGCCATGGCAAAGAAGGACTCGCCGGTCTCGCGCATCGAGCTGCTGCAAGGCACGCTCGATTTCATTGTCCTCCAGACGCTGCGCTGGGGCCCGCGCCATGGATATGGCATTGCGCAGATGATTCGCGCCGGCTCGCGCGATGTACTGCAGGTCGACACCGGCTCGCTGTATCCGGCATTGCACCGCCTCGAACGGCAGGGTGCGATCGCCGCCGGGTGGGAGGTGTCGGAGAACAACCAGCGCGTGCGGGTCTATCGGCTGACTGCGGCCGGCCGGAAGCAGCTTGCCGCGGAGCGTTCGAAATGGGCGCAGCTCGCCGATGCGATTGCGGGCATCATGGTGCCGCCCACAGAGACCCAGGCATGAATATCCCCTGGCCAGGCGGTGCCAACCGCGAGCGCCGCGAGCGCCGCGAGGAAGACCTCAACGCCGAGCTTCGCGCTCACCTGCGCATGGCCGAGGCGGACCGCGTGGGTCGTGGCGAATCGCCGGAGGCGGCCGCTGCGGGCGCGCGCAGGGAGTTCGGGAACCTCGGAGAGGTGAAGCACGTCACGCGCGCCATGTGGAGCGGCATGTGGCTTGACCGGCTCACCCAGGACCTCCGGTTCGGCTTCCGGATGCTGCGGCGCAGCCCGGGCTTTTCCATTCTTGCCATCCTGTGTCTGACGCTCGGAATCGGCGCCAACGCCGCCGTATACAGCTGGATCGAAGGGATCCTGCTCCGTCCCTATCCGAAGGTGGTCCAGCAGGACAGGCTGGTGGTGGTCGCCGGGACGATCCGGGGGACGCCAGGCGCGGACGAACTCTCCTGGCCCGACTTCCTTGACCTGGAACGGAACTCCACGCTGTTCGAGTCGTTTGCGGCGGACAAGATCACCGGCACCACACTCAGCATTGGCGACCGGGCCGAACGCACATCCGGGCAGATCGTCTCTGCGAATTACTTCGATGCGATCGGTGTCCGTCCGTTTCTCGGGCGCGGATTCGAGCCCGCGGAGGAAACGGGGCGCAACGCCCATCCCGTGACAGTGATCAGCTACAAGATGTGGCACGATCGCTTCCAGAGCGATCCGCAGATACTCGGCAAGACCCAGCGGCTCAATGGCCTGCCACATACGATCATCGGCGTCGCGCCCGAAGGGTTCAATGGCACCTTCGTTGGCTATGCAATGCAGTTCTGGGTTCCGGCATCAATGCAGGAAACGTTCGACCAGTCCGGATACAAGCTGGAAGACCGTGGCGCGCGCTGGGTTGAAAGCTTCGCGCGCCTCAAGCCCGGGGTGACTCGCGAGCAAGCACAGGTGGAGCTTGCCGCCGTGGCGAGACGACTGGAGGCCGCATATCCGGAAACGAACAAGGGTCGCGGCATCGAGTTGTATCCATTGTGGAAATCGCCGTTCAACAATGCGGGTGCACTGTTTCCCACGCTCAGGATCGCGCTCGTCGTTGCGTTCTTTGTGCTCCTTATCGCGTGTGCGAACGTGAGCAACCTGCTGCTCGTGAGGGCGTTCGCACGCCAGCATGAGATGACTGTCCGGCTCGCAGTCGGCTCCGGGCGCGGCCGGCTGGTGCGGCAGCTCGTGACGGAGGGCCTGATCCTCTCAGCTGTCGCGGCGGTTGGCGGGCTGGTCGTTGCGCACTGGTGCCGAAACCTCCTCGTGCTGGTCATTCCGCCCCGGGGCGTCGCAATGAACCTGCCGGCCGCAACGGACTGGCGCGTGCTGGTCATCGCTGCCGGCGTCTGCCTGCTCACCACGCTGCTGTTCGGGCTGGTTCCGGCCTTTCCGGCCAGCAAGATCAATCTCGCGTCCGCCATCAAGGCCGAAACGGGGGGCGTGGTCGGGGGCAGTGGCCGGTCGCGCATCCGCTCAGCTCTGGTCCTCGTCCAGGTGTCGCTGAGTTTCGTCCTGGTGGTCGGGGCAGGCCTGCTCATCAAGAGCCTGCAGGGAATGCGAACGGCCAGCCCGGGCTTTTCGACGGAGAACGTGCTGATTACGGCGCTCGATTTGAACTCGGCGGGCTATGATCCACAGCGAAAGCGCGTCTTTCAGGACGAGCTGATGAATCGGGTGCACGCGATTGCCGGCGTTCAGTCGGCCGCGTATGCGCGGATTGCGCCGTTCAGCTATCGCACATATTCGTCAGCCCCGATCGTGATCGAGGGCTATCAGGCTGGTGCTGACGAGCAGCCGGCCGCGGATTATGACGAAGTGAGCCCCGACTTCTTTGCGACCGTCGGGATCCCGCTTGTGTCCGGCCGCGACTTCGCGCGCAACGATGATGAGACGGCACCGCCCGTTGCGATAATCAATGAAGCAATGGCGACACAGTACTGGCCCGGCCTGAATCCGCTTGGGAGGTTCGTCCAGGTCAAGGGCCGCCGGGTGGAGGTGGTCGGTGTTGCGAGGATGTCGAAGTACGGCGCGCTTACGGAGAGGTCGAAGGCGTTTTTCTACGTGCCGCTGCGCCAGAACTTCGCTGGTGTGGTGGTCCTCCACCTCCGGACATCACTGGCGCGCGGGCCGATGGGCCTGGCGCTGGCGCGTGAGATTCATGCGCTCGATCCGGGCCTGGCGCCGGCGGAACTCGTCACGATGCGGGAACAGGTGGACCGCAAATCGGCAGCACAGACCGTAGCGCTGTCGCTCGTTGGCATTTTCGGCGGACTGGCACTGGTCCTCGCCGGCATCGGGCTTTATGGGGTGATGTCGTACGCCGTTTCACAAAGCAAGCGCGAACTGGGCCTTCGGATGGCGCTCGGCGCGCGCGCTTCGGATCTGCTGCGCCTCGTGATGAAACACGGCCTCACCTTGACGGCGGGCGGTGTGGTACTGGGGGCTGCGGCCGCGCTGGGGCTGACGCGGCTGATGGGCGACCTGCTCTACAAGGTGAGCCCGCGCGATCCGGTGGCGTTCGCGGCGGCGTTTGCCGTGATGGCGGCCGCTTCGCTGGTTGCCTGTTTCATACCGGCCTGGCGGGCGTCGCGAACCGATCCGGCGGGAGTGTTGCGGCAGTAAGAGATACCATCCGCTTCCTTTCCTGTGTGTAGTGCCACCATGGCTGGACCGGACCACCCTCCATGAACCTGACGGCCGAAATAAAGACATCGAGAACGCATGGATCCTGGCGTGCCCCCGTTGCCTTGCAGAGCGACGTATAGAGCCGGTATGGATCCCGCCCTATCAGGGCGCGCGGTGTCCGTACCCCGATCTGTCGCAGGTCTCTTGCGATCGAAGGTCCCACATTGGGAATCTGTTCGAGCGCAGTGACGACGCGATGATCCGACGCTTTCGCGGCGCGCTTTGCGCGCGTCCTTGGAGGCGCCCGCTTCGCACTCGCGGCGGCGCTCATGTCTCTTCCGGCAGGCGCTGTGCGAACCCCACTATGTTTCCGCCGGGTTCCCGCACGTAGATCTCCTCCGTGCCGTAGAACGTCTTGTGCCGCGCTGCCACCACCGGCGCGCCTGCCACGGCCAGCTCCACCGCCCCGAGGTCCGGCACATTGATGAACAAACCCACTGAGTGACCCGTGAGCTCGGCCGCGCGGTCGGGCGCCTCCGCTACGACGCTGGCCCGTGTCTGGTACATCACTTCGATGTCGCCTTTCTTCGCGCTGGCGAAGACCAGCGCGCCGTCCGGGCCGGGCACCTGGTTCTCGGCGTCAAAGCCGAAGCGGTCCACCCAGAACGCGATGGAGGGCTCCACGCGCTCGACGATCATCACCGGGGCCAGTCGGCTGAGCGTCGGGGTGGCGTTGGTGCGGGATGGAGCGGTCCTGGCTGTCATGGGGCCTCCGTGCAAGGAATCGTACGTGGGAGTTGCATCCGGTTGACGACGCTAGTATAAATGAGACTAGTTGCGTCCGTCAACCCCCTTCACATCCCCCCAATGCCACGCCGCGTTGCACTGACCCTCGCCGACTCCGTGGTGCTCAGCATGCTCTGTGAGCGCGCGATGCATGGCTACGAACTCTGGACCGAGCTGGAGCGACGACAGGTCGAGAAGTGGGCCGCGATCTCCAAGCCGCAGGTCTACTACTCGCTGCGCAAACTCGAGCTGGCGCGACATATCGAACCGGCGAGCGACGAGGAGTCGCTGGGCCCGGAGCGCCGGACCTTCCGGCCGATGGCGGCTGGACGCCGCGCCCTGGCTGACGCGCTGGCGCGCGCGGATTGGGCTACGCAGCGACCGCCCTCGCCTTTCGCAACCTGGATGGTGCTCTCCTGGCAGGCGCGGCCGCGGGATTTCGCCGCACAGGTGGCACGCCGCACGCGCTATGTGCAAGCGGCGCTGGAAGGCGACCGCGCCGCCCTGTTCGAGATCGTACGCGAAACGTCACCCTCCTCCGACGCAGCCATGATCGTGCGGCTGGGTATCCGTCAGTTCGAGCTCGAACTCGAATGGCTTGGCGAGGTGTCCCACCGGCACCGGCCGGGATGATCGCTCCCCAACCAGACCGCGCCACGAGGCATCCTGATCGTCAGGGAAGACGGAGCTCGACTCCTACGCGCCGGGATGCCCTGCCCACCATTCCCACCGGCTCGCCCTCGGTCATCGCGGGCGACACGACCACATACAGGACCACACCGGAGAGTGGCGACCGCACCTCTGCCAGTGGCTGGCCAAAATAGTCGGTCACCCGCCCGATCAGATCGCCCGACTCGACGATCTGGTCCGGCCCCACGGCGGGATACCACGTCCCTGTCGCAGGGCTCGTCAGCACTTCAGAGGGGTCGATCCAGACGGCCTCCTCCGGTACTTCCTGCGTGCCGGGGAGCATCCCGAGCCACCGCATCACCCGGAAGGCTCCCCGCGCATTGAGGCCAACCGTCTCGTCGGTGGGAACCCCGAGGCCACCGGCCTCGGTCGTTACCGCCGGCTTGCCCCGGACGTGCGCGGTGTTTGAGCAGAACACGGACGCGTTCCGGTCGCGGGGCCGGCCGCGATCGATCACGATGTGGTCGAGCCCGAAGGCGAGCGCCATCTCGCGCGCCTTGTCGTCTACCGCGTCGTCCATGCCCAGTTTGTTCCAGTACGAATAGGGGCGGAGGGCTTCGTTGCCGTCGCCGGAGTGCATGTCCACCAGATAGTCGCACTGGTCGATCACCTGAGTGGTGATGGCGTGCGCTATCCGCTCCGACGTCGTCCCGTCCGGGACTCCCGGGAACACGCGGTTCAGGTTCTTCCGGTCATCCGGCCCGCGATAGATCGTGCGATGCGTGAACGATGGCAAGTTCGCGATCTGCACGATGATCACCGTGCCGGCGAGTTCGCCGACGTCCAGTTCATCCCGCACGCGCTGCAAGGCCAGAATCGGCGAGGGCTCGGAGCCGTGCGTGCCGGCGATGAGCGCGAGCACGGGACCGGGTCTGGCGCCAGTCGCAACAGTGACGGGAATCCGCGTGCCGGGGTCGCCGAGCGCGGGAACCTCGATAAAGCCGGACGTCTTTGACCCCGGATTCGCGAGAACGGCCCCGACACTGGGTGGAGTCATCGTGTGCTGCGGCATACTGGAAAACTCCTTGAGGTGGGCGCCGGGTGCAAGCAGGGCAGTCGCCGTGGACCGACCGTGGGTCCGCGTCAATGGCTTCGACCTCCCCCACGGTGCTACGTTTGGCGGTCATGTCTGGAAGCTCCGCCGACCTTTCGAAGCTGCAGATCAATCGCGACGTTCCGCCGCCGGCTCTGCGGAAGGCGATTGTCCGCAACGTGGTGCTGCTCCTGATCGCCATAGCGGTGATCGGGGGTGGTGCGCTCGCGTTGCGCGAGCGCGGTGTCCCGACGGTTCAGGTCCTCACGGTAAGCGCCAAGGCCACGGGCGCCGGCCCCGGCGGCGGGGGCGCGAGCGTCACTGCCAACGGCTACGTCGTGGCGCGCAGGAAGGCCTCGGTTTCGGCGAAGATCGCAGGGCGGCTCGCGTTTCTGAGCGTCAGCGAGGGATCCTTCGTGCATGCGGGCGATGTGATCGCCCGGCTCGACAATGCCGATTATCAGGCTGCCGTCGCCGAGGCCGAGGCGAACGTAGCCTCCGTGAACGCCAGCCTGATCGAGTCGACCGCCGATCGTGACCAGCTCGCAAAAGATGCGAATCGCCTGCGGGACATGCGCGCCCAGAACGCGGCGCTCGTCTCGCAGCAGGAGCTTGACCAGGCGCAGAGCCGGGCCGCGCAGGGGGCGGCCCGAGTGAACGCGGCCGGAGCACGCAAGAACGCCGCAGAGTCGGCACTGCGCCTGGCGCAGGCCACGAATGAAAACACAGTCATCCGCGCCCCGTTCACGGGCACCGTACTGCGCAAGGACGCGGAGGTTGGCGAGGTGGTCGCCCCGTCTGTCGGTGGCGGGCTCACGCGTGGCGCGGTCGTCACGATGGCTGATCTCACGACGCTGGAGGTCGAGGTGGACGTGAACGAGGCGTACATCGGGCGAATCACGAGCGGCATGCGCGCGCGAATCACGCTGGATGCCTATCCCGACACGGCCTTCCGTGGCACGGTGCGCCAGGTCGTGCCCACCGCCGACCGTCAAAAGGCAACGGTGCAAGTGAAAGTCGCGATCGTTGACCGCGATCGTCGCATTCTCCCTGAAATGGGCGCCAAGGTGGACTTTCTCGCAGCCGATACGGGACGCGCCATGACGACCGAAGGGGAGCGCCCGATTCTGCGCGTGCCCGGGGCCGCCGTGCGCGACGAGGGCGGCGCGAGTACCGTATGGCTCGTGCGCGATGGAAGGCTCGAGAAGCGCACGGTCCAGGCGGGGCCCGTGAGCGCGGGCTTTCGCGAAGTTCGCAGTGGACTGAGCGGCGGCGAACAGCTCCTGATGGGCGGCGTGGAGACGCCGCGTGAGGGGATGCGAGTGAAGATCGGGAAGTAGGGCACAACAATTCAACCACGAGTTGATAGCGATATGGCACTCGTCAAACTCCACAACGTCAACAAGTCCTTTCAGCGTGAAACGCAAACCGTGGAAGTATTCACCGACCTGTCGGTTGACTTCGCCGAGGGGAGCTTCACGGCCCTCATGGGACCCTCCGGCTCGGGAAAGTCCACGCTGCTCAACCTCGTCGCGGGGCTGGACAAGCCTACGAGCGGCAGTGTGCTGGTGGCCGGAAGCGAGGTGACGGCCATGAATGCCTCGGCGCTCGCCGCGTGGCGTGCGCGGCACATCGGGTTCGTCTTTCAGAGCTATAACCTGCTGCCGGTGCTCACCGCGCGGCAGAACGTCGAGCTTCCGCTCCTGCTCACCAACCTGAGCAAGAAGGAGCGCATGGAGCGCTGCGGCATTGCACTTGGAGTCGTCGGCCTGGACGACCGGATGGACCATTATCCGCGACAGCTCTCGGGCGGACAGGAGCAGCGCGTCTCGATCGCCCGCGCGATTGTGGCCGACCCCACGCTGATCCTGCTCGACGAGCCCACCGGACAGCTCGATGCGAAGAGCTCCGAGGAGGTGCTGGTCCTGCTCCAGCGGCTGAATACGGAGTTCAGGAAGACGATCATCATGGTGACGCACGACGCGCATGCCGCCGAACGCGCCAAGACCATCCTGCACCTCGACAAGGGCCTGCTGGTCGAGGCGGAGGGAGCACTGCGATGAGATTCCTGCCGCTGGTCCTGGCCAACCTCGGCCGCCACAAGCGCCGGACGGTGCTCACCATCATCTCGGTCGCGCTGGCGCTCTTTCTCTTCGCCTCGCTGCGCAGCGTGGTGACGACACTGAACAGCGGCGCCGAAGTGAGCAGCGCGTCGCGGATGGTCGTGCAGAACGCCTCGGCCATCGTCTTCACCTTGCCGCAGAGCTACGCCAACCGCCTCAAGGCGGTGCCGCACGTGAAGGCCGTGACCTGGGCGAACTGGTTCGGCGGCAAGTATGGCGACGGACGGAAGTTCTTCGCGACGTTCGCCATAGATCCCGAGAGCTATGTCGCCATGTATCCGGAGATTGCCGTGCCCGACTCGCAGAAGGAGGCTTTCTTCCACGAGCGCACGTCCGCGATTGCCGGCGAAGGACTGATGAAGACGTTCGGGTGGAAACTCGGCCAGAACGTGACATTCCAGGGGACCATATTCCCCGGCGACTGGACATTCACGATTCGTGGGGTCTACCACCCCACGACGAAAGCGATCGGCGACGACTCATTCATGTTCCGGTACGACTACCTCTACGAAAAGTATCCCGCCCAGGTCACGCCTGGCTGGTTCATACTCCAGATTGACGATCCCTCGGCGGCGCCGCAGGTGGCCAAGGCGATTGACGACCAGTTCCGCAACTCGCCTGCACCCACCAAGACCGGCACGGAAGCCGCATTCACCCAGGGCTTCGCCACCATGTGGGGAAACGTCAGCCTGCTCATGAACACCATCGGAATGGCGGTGGTGTTCGCGATCCTGCTCGTCACGGCGAACGCGATGATGATGAGCCAGCGGGAACGGACGAGCGAGGTCGCCGTTCTCAAGACAGTCGGATTCAGTAACGTCATGATCTTCAGCCTCGTGATAATCGAGGCAGCCGTGATCTCGCTGGTCGGCGCCGCGCTCGGCCTGCTCACGGCGGCGCTCTTGCCGAAGCTGGCAGGCTTTGACACCGGCGGATTCCTGCCCGGGTTCCACGTCACCGCAGGCACGGCCGTCATTGGGGCCGGCGTGGCACTGCTCCTCACGGTGGCAAGCGGGCTCGTGCCCGCGCTGGGCGCGGCTCGCCTGCCGGTGGTACAGGCGCTTCGGAGAGTCGAATGAAGATCCCGTTCGTCTACAACGTGCGCAGCGTTCTCCAGCGCCCGGTATCCACAGCGCTCACGGCACTCGGCATCGGGCTCGTCGTCGCCGTGTTCGTGGCCATGCTGGCCCTGGCAAATGGTTTTGCAATGGCGCTGGTAGGCACGGGGTCGGCCGACAATGTTATCGTACTGCGGCGCGGCGCCGACAACGAGCTGTCGAGCGGAATCGGCCGCGATGCCATCAGCATCATCAGCAGTTTCCCGCACGTCGCGCTCGCCGCCGACGGGCATCCCCTGGTGAGCCCCGAGACGTACGTGGTAATCAATGTGCCACGCGTCGGCGCGGACACGCTCGCCATTGCGAACGTCGTCGCGCGCGGCGTGAGCGACCGGGCCTTCGAGGTCCGCCGCAACATCGTGGTGACGGAAGGCCGGCGTTTCCAGTCGGGGAAGAGCGAGATCTGCGTCGGCCAGAAGCTCGTCGGCCGCTTCCAGAATACGGCTGTCGGCCAGACGATGAGATTCGCGGGCCGCGACTGGACCGTCGTCTGCCATTTTACGGCCGCAGGCTCGTCGTTCGAATCGGAGATCTGGGGCGAGAACGAGCAATTTCAGGGCGTGTTTCGTGGCAACGTCTTCCAGTCACTGACGTTCCGGCTCAAGGATCCGAAGGGCTTTGCCGAGGCGCGGAGGGCGCTGCAGGATGACCAGCGCATTCAGGTGGACGCGCACGAGGAGCGTGCCTTCTACGCCGACCAGTCACAGCTGCTCGGCAGTATCCTGCGTTTTCTCGCCGTCATGGTGACGAGCATCATGGCAGTCGGCGCTGTGTTCGGTGCGGTAAACACCATGTACGCTGCCGTGAGCTCGCGCACCCCGGAGATCGCGGTTCTCCTCACGCTCGGATTCCAGCCGCGAAGCGTGCTGGTGAGTTTCCTCGCCGAGTCGGCCGTGATAGCCTTGATCGGCGGAGTGATAGGCTGCCTGCTGGCATTGCCGATGAACGGCGTGGTGACGAGCACGACGAACTGGGCAAGCTTCAGCGAGTTGGCGTTCGCGTTCCAGGTAACACCTCAGCTCTTGCTCGAAGGACTGATCTTCTCGATAGTCATGGGAGTGGTTGGCGGCTTCTTCCCGGCGCGGCGGGCGTCGAAGATGCCGGTGGTCCAGGCGCTGCGGTAAGGTGCGGCCATTGGGAAACGGCGCGACCTTTAAGTCGTCGAGAGTGCACATGGTCAGATTGCACCTCAGTTCGCTCGTTGCCGCTCTCGCGTGCGCCGGAGGAGGAGACGCGGATTCCACGGCTCCGCAGCCCGCCGTGCCGACGACCGTGAACGTCACCATCGCGCCTGCGAGCTTCTATATGGGGAGCACCGCGGTGGCGTCCGCCGTCGTGCTGGATCAGGCGGGCAGGGTGCTTACGGGGATGACTATCACCTGGAGCAGCGCAACTCCTGACATCGCAAGCGTCAGCAATGCCGGCGTGGTGACGGGCCTGGCGGTCGGACAGGCGCAGATTGTGGCCTCAGCCGCGGGCAAGCAGGGACGGGCCGGCGCCACGGTGACAGAAGTGCCGGTCGCGAGCGTCGCAGTGAACACCGCAAAGTCGACCGTCCCAGCGGGGAAGACGCTCCAACTGGGGACGACCGTGACCAGTATCCTTGGCGTGGTCCTGGCGAACACGACCGTCACGTGGACGTCGAGCAACACGCTCGTCGCGACCGTGACCGCCGGGGGAATGGTGGCAGGGCTCGTCCCGGGCACGGTTACCATCACGGCCACCGCGGGCGGCAAGTCCGGAAGCGCGGCACTCACGGTGACGCCCGCGCCACCACTCTCGCCGTTGACGGACGAATGCAGTCAGCCGCAGGCGGGACGCATCTGGTGTGACGACTTCGAATCGGACCGCACCGGTTCCTACTTTGAATACGACAGTGGGGGCGGCAGATTCGCGCGCGCCGCGGGCGTGGGCGTGGACAGCTCAACCGGCATGCGCGTGCGCTGGGCCGCCGGCGACGTGGGTGCCGGCAGTTTTCACCTCGCGTTTGGCAAGACTCCTCAGGCCTACATGAAGCCGGTGGACGACGGGACCGCGAACTATCGCGAGATCTACTGGCGCATGTACGTCAGGAATCAGGCGGGCTGGACCGGCGGCGGCGGCGAAAAGCTCGCACGCGGCATCGTATTCGCGGACAGCAGCTGGGCCGAGGCGGCCATCGCACATGTCTGGAGCATGAATCTCAACTTGCTCGGACTCGATCCCGCGTCGGGCACAGACACGCTCGGCAACGTCAGGACGAAGGAGTACAACGACTTTCCCAATCTGCGCTGGTTTGGTGAGCAACGTGGTGCCACGCCGATCTTCGACGCTGCGCACGTTGGCAAGTGGTACTGCGTGGAAGTGCACATGAAGCTGAATGACGCGGGGCAGAGCAATGGCCTGAACGAGCTCTGGATCAACGGTTCGCTCGAAGCGCAGTCCACCAACCTCAACTGGCTGGGCAGCTTCAATGCCTTCGGCATCAATGCGATCTTTTTTGAGAACTACTGGAACGCGGGTTCACCCGTCGCCCAGGAGCGCTACATCGACAATCTCGTGGTGAGCACTCAGCGCATCGGGTGCGGCACACCGGCCGCGGGCGCCGCGCCGCCTACGAGATAGATACGATCACTGCCTGAGGACTTTGAGCTGCATGACCGGGTGGATCTCCCACACTGTCGTGACGGTGCGCCCGGGCCCCTTTCGAATGTTGTTACGGCTGCTGTTCCCGTCATGCTCGGCGTCGTAGAAGGCACGACCCGTGACGCTGATGATGGGGTTCGCGCGAAGCCAGAGATCCGCGTTGTGCGCGAACCGGAACGGGAACCTGGTGGCAGTGAATAAGAACAGCTGCTCACGCAGCGCGCACCACGGCTCGCCGTCCGGTATCTCCACTGTCGCGAGCCTGCTCCAGACGCTGGATCCGATGTTCGAGAGTTCGAGTGTGATGTCACCGTCCTTCTCGATGCGAGCATGCCTCAGTTGTCCGGTCAGCTCGAACCACTCCAGCTCCCTCCCGCCCCGGGGGGTGCGGGAATGGAAGACTCCGCCCGGGCCGGGCCACCGCGCGAGGTCGGCGGGAGTGATCCGGTTCGCCGTCGCCACTGAAGCCGGCGCGCTCTCCTTGTCGGTCTTGGCGGACCAGCGCCATTTGCCACCGCACAACGAACAGGAACAGGGGCTGGCCACCGTGACGATGGTGCTTTTCGTCGGCTGCGCCGACGCTGCCCCTGCGCCGAACGCCAGTGCAACCGCGACGACTCCGGACAGCCGGGCGAGCCGTCGCACGGCCACCTGTTGCCTGTTGTCCTGAGATGTGCGGGGGCGATCGCTCACTTTCCGCGGATCGCCTTCTCGAACTCGACCTCGGCCTGCAGCCCTTCGAGGTCCCGATGGAGGAGGGCGACCGCGAGCTTCTTGCCGCCCCGTCTGTATGTCACGGTGCAATCGCGTGCGTCGAGGTGCCCATCGAGATCGGCTGAGTCCCACTTCTCAGCATGGCCGACATAGGCGATGGTGACGTCGTATTGCTCGGTCCAGAAGAAGGGCACGTTGTCGAATCGCTCGCGCCCGCCGAGCATGTTGCGGGCCGCGGTCTGGCCCTGGCGCTCGGCCACCACCCAGTGCTCGACGCGGACTCGTTCGCCACTGAGCGCATCCGGCCAGCGCGCGATGTCGCCGGCAGCGAAAATGCCCGCTGCGCTCGTCTCGAGGTATTCATCCACGAGCACGCCTCGATCGATCGCGAGGCCCGCGCGCTCCGCGAGCGCGACTGCCGGCCGCACACCGACTCCAATGACCACGAGATCCGCTTCGAGTTCGCTCGCGTCCTTCAGGGTGACGGTTCGGCTGCCGATCGACGTGACGGTTGTTCCGAGGTGAAAAGTCACACCATGCGCCTCGTGCAACTCGCGCAGGAATGTCCCGACATCCACTCCCAGGATTCGCTCCATTGGAATGGACTCGATTCCCACGACGTGGACGTCGATGTTGCGTGCGCGGAGCGAAGCCGCCACCTCGAGCCCGATGAAGCTCGCGCCGATCACCACGGCGCGCCGTGATTTCTTCGCACTGGCGACAAGGGCGTCGCCGTGGGCCATGGTGCGCAGATAGTGAACGTGCTGGAGGTCAGCGCCGGGTATGTCGAGTCGCACGGGGTCCGCACCGGTGGCGAGCAGGAGCGCGCCATACGCGACGCGGGTGCCGTCGGCGAGCTGCGTGTGCCGGCTCGCGGTGTCAATGGCGGCCACGACGGTACCGAGCCGGAGCTCGATGTCCTGTTCCTTGTAAAACTCGATCGACCGGAGCGGCATCCATTCTGCCGGAGCGGTGCCGGCCAGGTAGTTCTTGGAAAGATTCGGCCGGTCGCAGGGCACCGACTCGTCGGCGCTCAGCATGGTGATGCGGCCCGCGTAGCCCTCCTGGCGGAGCACCTCGGCGGCGGCGTTGGCGGCTGCGCCCCCGCCCACGATGACGATCGACGCCGGATGTCCGGACGTCCCTGCCGAGTGCGACCGCTTGCTCCGTTCCAGTTTCTCGCGCAGGTGCAGGCGGCCGTCGCGCTCCTCCACACGCCAGCAGGGGAGCGCATTCAGCGCCGGCGCGCGCAGAGCCACACCCGTTCGCAAGCTGAAGCAGGCGTGATGCCATGGGCAGCGAACCGTCTCGTCGACAAGGAGACCCTGCTCGAGAGGTCCGCCGTAATGCGTGCAGGCGGCACCGATCGCGAACGGTTCGCCGCTGCGGCGAGCCAGAACCACCGCCTCGCCGTGCAAATGCCCGAGCAGCATGGCGCCCTCCGCGAGCGCAGAGGACGCGATGCCGCGGGCGAGATCTGGGCCGCTGAGTTTCGCCTTCTCGTCGCTCATGCAGACCCCGCTCGCGGCAGGACCAAGCCGAGCAACCGTTTGGGCGCGGCGCGGCGCCAGGACTGTTCGATCAGTTCGCGCAGCAATGCCGGCTTCACCTTGGAGAGGTGGATGAGCACCGAGGGATAGTCGCGATAGTGATCGGTAATGAAGAACGTGACCGGGTCGGATCGCATGAGATGCTCGCGTTCGATCATCTCTACCTTGATCACAAGCGACTCCCCATCTTCGCGCAGGCGCGCAAGAAACTTCCCTTTCAAGCGCAGCGCACGGGTGCCGTACGCCGTTCCTTCCTCCACGCCGGGGAGCCCGCGCGCAGCCTCGAGCACTTTCTTGAACAAGTCGGTGCGGACCGGCCGGGAATTTGCGGCGGTCGTCTTGCGCCCACTGCGCGCGGCGGGCGCGCGGCGGACGGTGCGTTTGGTGGCGAGCTGGTGCGCGTCGGCGAGCAGCGCCCGCAACGTCGGAGTGTTCACCCGCGAGAGATCCACGCCGACCCACCGGCCGCCCCAAGCGTCGCGAAAGGTGAGCGCGTCGGTTGCGAGCATGGCGTCGAGGTTGGCGCGAGTGGTCTTGAGATTCACCCGGCGGCCGTCTGGCGAAAAGCCCACGAAGATCGTGCCGTCCACGCGAAAGTCGGCGTGCCCGTGGTGCGAGCCCTCCGTAACGCCATCGAGGGCGAGCACGAGCTTGCGAGCCTGGTCCTGTGTCATCTGAGAAAGCGCTCCGCCACCTGCTCCAGCCTGTCGTCACCGTCGGCCCGCGCGCGCTCCAGAATGCGCTCCACATAAGGCCGAAGCCGCGGTTCGCCCCAGCGGCATCCGGTGGCTTCCTCAGCGGCGAGTATCTCGCTCACGCGCGCACCCTCAAGCAAGGCGGCCGCCGCGGCAGCGTCGAATGATGGATCGTCGCGCGACGGCAACGCCCACGTTGGGTGGGGTCGCCTTTCTTCGGAGTCCTCGCGGACAAATGCTCGGGACATGGCTGGGACAAGATAGTACTCTCGCGGGGAATCGCTCTACTCATCTCCTCGGTGCAAGACGCGCGCGCCGCAATCGGCACCTAGTCCCACAGGCGCCCGGGATCCGCGAGCTGCACGGCCCCCAGATCCTCCGGCAGCAAGTCCAGGTTCGCGCGCGGCGTCTGACTGAGCCGAAGCGGCCAATGCGTGCCGTACACAAAACGGTTGGGGCCGATCGAGCGAAAGAGCTTTGCGAGATGATCTTCGGGCGGGCCCCAGATCCACGAGATGTCCCAGAACACGCGGCGTTGTTCGTCTGGCGTGAGGCCCCAGTGCACCTCCTCGATCATGTCACGTCCCGCCGCGGCGACGACCAGGCGGATGTTCTCGCCGCCGCGGGCGATCCAGCGGACTGCCGCCGCACTGAGATCCCCCGCGGAATCGAGAGCGTGACGCTGCCGCAGATCTTCGAACCGGACCGTGAGCACGAGTGGCAGCCGTCGCTCGCCGCAAGCGAGCGCCAGCTCCCGCATCCGCTCGTCGAGGGGGCCAAGTTGCCACTGCGGTGGGTAGGCTCGCACCGCGACCGCCCCTTCATCCGCGGCCTGGCGAAGCGCGTGTTCCCAGCGCGGCCAATCCGGGCGGATCGTCGGCACCGGCCCGAGTCGCCCCGCGTGAGACGACAGCGCCGCATGCAGTTCCATATTTCCCGCCGACGGGTCCCGGTGGAACGCCGATGGCAGATGCCCCACCCATGCCACGCGAATCCCCTCGCGGTCCATGACGCGGACCAGGACGTCCGGGTCCGGGTGCGGGACAGTCCGAAAGGGGTAGGGGCCAATGAAGCAGTTGGTGTCAACCACAGTCGAGAGTCGAGAGTTGAGAGTCGAGAGTTGAGAGTCGAGAGTTACGAGTTGAAAGCGTGAGGGGGGAAGATTCGGGCGGCGTTGCGCCAGCGTATGTCACGGATGCCGTCGTCGGAGAGCAGGCCGGTCACCTCGAGAGCGCGGAGCTTGGCAAGTCCGGTCTCCATCGTGAGATCGGTTCCCCAGAGCAGACGCTGTGCGCCGAGCTGCCGGATGGCGGCATCGAGCATGCCGCGATCGACGCCGCTGCCCGAGAGGTCGGGAAAGATGTTCGGAGACTCCTTCACCGCGTGGAACGTGTGCAGATAGTCCCCGCCACCACCGATGTGCGCAAGAATGAACGTCGTCCTGGGATGACGCGCGGCCAGGCGGGCAAGGTCCGCTCCGTCGGAGATCTCCTGCGACGGCCATTCGCGGAGGCGGTGCTGCCAGATGTGGTGCAGCACTGGAAGCGTGCGTGCGGCCGCGACGGTGCAAATAGGATCGAGCAGCGGATCGTCCGCACGGCGGCTCGCGAGGAGTTTCACGCCGACGGTCCGCGTTCCACCGCGCGCGAGGCACCGGTCGATCTCGGCGAGCGCGTGCGTGGTGTAGTTCGGATTGACCGTCACCATCATGCGCACGCGGTCCCCTGCCTGCGCGGACAGCTCGAGCATGGCGTCATTGCCCCGCGTGACATCGGCGGGTGACGGGAAATATGTGGGCGACGTGAAGCCGTAGCTTCCGAGAATCGACGCGACGTGGCATGTAATGCCGATGCGCTCGCCGGCGCGGAACCGGGCGGCGTTCACGGCCTGCCAGTCGCTGCGACCGCAGAAGGCGTGAAGGAAGTGGGCGTGGCAATCGATCAGCGGACCTTCGATGTTGCGCTCGCTCATGCCTCGGCCGCCGGCTCGTCCTGAATCTCGACGAACGCGTTGCTCGCGGCAGCTTCGATGATGCGCATCGCGTCGTCGTCGTGAGCAAGGGATGCGAAGTTGTAGGGTCCGCGCTTGAACAGTGCGCCGTGCCGTGCCGCCGCGGCGAGGAAGCGCGATTCCAGCCCCGGCGAATCGAAGCGCAGAAACCACATCGGGTCTATTCCCTCGATGGTCACGCCCGCAACGCCGCTCGCGGTGAGCGCTGTCGCCACGACGTCACGCATGTCCTTGCCGATGCTCGCGAGCTTCTCGCAGACGTCGACACTCCGGTGCCAGTCGAGCACGGCCGCGGCGGCCGCGAGCGCCGTGGCCTCGCCGGCGAGCGTAGAGGAGATCCATGTCTCCCGCGCGCAGTCCATGAGATCGGCGCGGCCACACACGGCGGACAGCGGGAAGCCGTTCGCCATCGCCTTGCCGAAAGCGGCAAGATCGGGAGTGATGCCGCTGTACTGCTGGTATCCGCCGGTCGCCAGGCGGAAGCCGGTCTTGATTTCGTCAAAGACGAGCACGGCGCCGTGCTCGTCGCATAGTTCGCGGGCGCGCGATATCCATTGTTCGGAGGGAAGTCGCTCGATGACGGGCTCGAGCACGATCGCGGCGAGTTGCGATCCGGTTCCCGCTGCTGCGACGGCGCGCTCGAGCGCGGCAATGTCGTCGAATGCAACGGGCCGATAGTCGCGTGACACCGCGGCGGGAACGCCGCGCGCCGACGAGCACCAGTCGTGCCAGCCGAAATATCCACACCCGATCACGACGTCGCGCCCCGTATACGCCCGGGCCAGCCGGACGGTTGCAGCGACGGCTTCGGCACCCGTCTTGAGGAACTGCACGCGTTCGGCGCAAGGCACAACGTTGCAGAATCGCTCGGCGAGTTCCACCTCGAGGGTGTGGGAGAGTCCTGCGACGTGTCCGGCCGCGGCTGCCTCGATCACGGCGCGTGTGAGCTCCGGCTCGGCGTACCCGATCGCGACGGCGCCGAGCGCCATCGTGCAATCCACGAGCGTCTCGCCCTCGGCTGTGACCAGGCGGCAGCCGGCGGCGCGCTGGAAATGGGTCGGCCCACATTCGGCGTCGCCGTAGAGTCCCTCTTGCCGCTTGCTGCCTGTGGACGCGCCAGAGGGCAGAAGCCTGGCGGCTCTTGAGGCCCAATCCGCGTCCGGCTCGTCCGCCGCCGTGGCGGCCGCCGCGGCCTCCGCGAGTTCGTCCGGAACGTCCTCATCTCCCGCGACGTCGCTCGGTGCCGGTTCCGCCGCGGCAGGTTCACGTTGCTTGAAGAAGCGGGAGAAAACCATGAGCGAAACTGACGTTGGGAGGCTGGAGGTTCAAGTGTTGTGCGCGTCGTCGCTGTGCGCGGCAATCACCGCGCGAGAACCATCGACACCAGGCGCGCGGGGTCGTGCCTGTCTCCCCGCAGGTACACGAACTCTCCGAAAGCGCCGGAGAGCACGAGCTGTCCGCGCCGGCGCTCACGCCCAGTCGGCATCTCGTTGATGAGCACGTCGAGCGCCACGGGGTATTGGTCCATCTCCCCCCGATTAGGGAGGGCGATCTCTACCCGCAGTTGGTACCCGCTGGAGCTCGGCCGCGCGCTTGCGCGTCGAAACTCGAGTGAGCCCCACCCGACCAGCGGCCGCACGCGCGCGGTCGCGAGACCCGGCTCCGGCACGATCATCCACGCGCCTGCATCGAATGGTGTCGTCACATATAGCTGCACGCCGTGACCGTTGACGTCGGGATGTTCGTTGTCGTACGGATTTACTGCCCCGGGACTCGCGAACATCAGCGCAGCGGCGCTGACTCGTACGTCCACCGTGAGTTCGTCACCGGTCGCGCTGACGGAGACGATGGCTGTCGGGCACCCCGCTTCGGCCCAGGTTTCTTCTGAACGACGGTAGTGCGGCTCACCCAGGGCGAACGTCGCGGTGGTTCCATGCGGAATGAGCGTGGGCGCCCGGTGCGGAACCGCTGCGGGGATCGGCGCCTCCGGCGATGCGTCCCCCGACGGTCGCCAGCCGGCGAGCTCAATGACGCTTTCGACGCCGGCGACACTCAGGTCGACCCGCCAGCAGTCCTTCACCCGGTGGTGGACGTGACGTTCGGTGCCGAGACTGACTTCGACGCGGTCTCCGTCGAAGCGGACAGCGGTGACGCGTGGCGACCAGGACCAGACGCACCTGATGACGCCGCGAGTTCCCTCGCACCGTACTACGAAAAAGGGATGTTTCACGCCCGCCGGCTGCCCCGGCGCACTCGCCCGAAACCAAGTCGATGCCGAGTCGGCCGAGGCCCATGCACGCGCCCGGTGTCCGTGGTGCTCTCCTCCGACGAGCTCCACGACGGCCGCCGCGGCGAGGGCGGCGGAACGGACCTCCTCGACGAAGGCGAAGCCATCCTCCAATGCATCTCCGCCGTCGAGGTGCTCGGCGGCAGCAAGCATCGCCCCAGGCGACGAAAACGCACCATCGAAATGCAGCGGCAATTCGACGCGCGATGATGCTGTGGCCGTCCAGCGCAGCTCGTCCACGAAATAGTCTGAGCCCACGACCTGTGCGCGTTCCACGTGAACGCCTGGCGCCAGGTGGTCCACCTCGGCGAGCACCCATCCGATCTCGCCGCGTTCGTCCCAGGCGAGCAGTCTGCCGTCTACGCGCAGCTGCGAGCGGCCATCGACGAGCGGCGCATTGTGCGCCAGGGTGCTGCGATACCAATGCAGGGAGCGATCGACATATGAACCGGTTCCGAGGTCGTCGAGCCAGCGCGCGCTCCCGTGCGCGAAGAGTACGTTGAGGCGGTCCGGATGGCCGTGACCGCCGCCCGACTGGCCGTAGTCGAGTGCCACGTACGTCTCGCCGCGGTCACGGCGAAAGACGGCGATGCCCTGTGCGTCGAGGAGCTCCGATCGTGGAGCGACCGGCTCCAACTGCCGCAGCTCTGCGGGCGCGTGCAAGAGCGAACGCCAGCCCAGGTCTGCCCGCGTAAGTCTGGCCGGCGCCACATTGTGCTCGACGTCGGCGGTGGAGCGGGAGCGACCCGTGTCGCGAACCGGTGCGTCGCTCGCATACATGCGGTGGAGTGCCCCCGCCAGACGCGCGTCCTGGCCGCGCGCCAGTCCGAGCTCGCACAGTTCCGCAAACCGGCTCTGCTGGAGCGACACCGCGTGCTGCGAGTCCTTGCGGGAGGGGAGCGTAAAATCGGGGAGCGCAGTAAGGAACGGCGTGGCAAACCCCTCCTGAAAGCGCGCGACCAGGTCGGGAGCCATGCCGATGCCCGCGACCTCCGCCATGACCATGCAGTACCAGAGCCCGCGATGCGCAAAGAGGTGATAGTTTTCTCCCTCATACCAGGTGCCGTCGGCCAGCAGTCCGTAACGAAGATGTGCTTCGACGCCTGAAGGACCGCGCACGATTCGCTCGGCGCGCATGCGATCGCCAAGGAGCAGAGCCGCCGCCATGAGCGCGGCGTTGTTCCAGACCTGCCGATTGGACATGCCCTCGTCGTATTGCGCTATGAGCGCCGCGCTCGGCGCGACGATTCGCTCGCGGACGGCGTCTGCGGTGGCGCGGTCGCCACCGGCATTCATGAGGTCGGCAGCCGCGCAGAGCTGCAGAAGCCAGATGGACTCGAGATACGTGCTGAAGAACAGGCGGGTCGGGCCGAGCACGTTGTCGCGGTTGGGATAGTGGGCGTACGCGTCGGCGTAGCGGTGTGCGATGTCTCGCGCGAGGGCCGCGTGGCGGGCCTCGCCACGAAGGAGATAAAGCAGCGCCGCGTGTACTCCGCGCTCCGCCAGCCAGAGCTGATAGGAATACACCCACCACCGGTGATGCCACTCACCACCATACACGCGGCCGCACGCCGGGCACCGGTGCGCATGCGGCGAGAACGGATCGAACTCGAGAGGCGTGCCGTCGGTCTCACAGCGTCCGCCGGCGCGGGAGAGCAGGGCCTTGGCCTCGGGCATGTAGATGCCGCCCTGCAGCAATGGCTCGAGATCGGCCGCCAGGGACTCGGCGAGCGAGGCGAGCGCCCCGGCTGCGGCCGCACGCCGCTCAGGCAACAGGCTCTCGGGCAGCAGCAGCATGTCAGCGCGAAATGGGGCGGACAGCCCACTCCGCAAGCGACGCCAGCTCGCCGCGCAGATCCATATGCACGTTGGCGATCCTCCGAGAAACACCTTGCAGTCCGCGGGCATGATAGACCCACACCGCCGGAACCTCGCGCGCGAGTTCCATTTGTACGCCGCGCCAGATGGCGGCGAGGTCCGCAAGCGAGGCGGCCGCGCGTGTTCGCGCGAAGAGTGTGTCGAGCCGCGGCGTGTGATAGTCCGCGTAGTCGAGCGCCCCATCGGCCTGCCGCGCGTCGTACATGGCTCCGAGATAGGCGAGTGACACGTCGCCCGGGATGCCCGTGAGCAGCATGTCGAAGGCCTTCTCCCTGGCGCGGGCTCGCGCGAGGAAAGCTCCGAGTTCGAACTGGCGGATCTCCACCGTGATCCCCCGTTCCGCCAAGTCGGCCTGTATGAGCTGCTCGATTGCATTGTCCCCACTGCCCACGGTCCACAGCTCGATCGCGAATGGCCGGCCCCCGCGTAAGCGCGCGCCGGACGTGGTCCGCCTCCAGCCTGCGGCATCGAGGAGCGAGTCGGCGGTGCGCGTGTCTCGCCGCGGTATGGTGCGGAGTGCGAAGGGACTTTCGGGAGGCACCGGTCCCCCGGCGGCCGTTCCGTATCCGGCGAGGGCAGCCGTGACAACGCGCGGACGGTCGATGGAGATGTCAATCGCGCGCCGAACGCGCACGTCGTCGAATGGCGCGCGGTGCACGTTGAGCACGAGCGCCGTCGAGAATAACACGGGATAGTCAAGCACCTGCAGAGTGGGATCGCGCTGCGCCAGGCGTGCCATCGTCGGGGCGATGCCGGCGAAGTCGAGGTCGCCGCTCGCGAGTCCTGCGAATTTCGTGGTGGGCTCGTCCACCACCGCAATCACCAACCGTTCGAAGCCCGGAACGCCACCGAGGGCCGCCGGAAAGGCGGCGTTGCGTACGAAGATCCAGCGCTGCCCGGCGACGCGCCCGGCAAACCGGAACGGTCCATTCCCTACCGGCGCCAGGTTGAAGGCGGCGCGCCGCATGTCTGCGCGCGCGACGTTGCGCAGGAGATGCTCCGGAACAATGGGCAACTCGCACAGGACGAGCGGGAACGCCCGCTGGGCAATGCGAAAGCGAAGCACGGCCGTGGAATCGTCTCCAACGAGCACTGAATCGAGCGCCAGGAGGTCACTGGCACGGGCGTATCCGGTGCGGGGATCGCGTGCCGCGAGCATGGTGAACGCAACGTCGCGCGCCGTGGTTGGTTGGCCATCATGCCAGCTCAGCCCAGGAGCGAGATGGAACGTCAGCTCGCGGCGGTCTGGCGACCATTCCCACGAGCGCGCCGCGTAGGGGACCGGCGTGAGCGCGGCGTCATAGCGCGCGAGAGTGGTGAAGAGCGCGTACCGCTGCACCTGGCGCGACAGCGAGTGGATCGTCACCAACGGATTGCCCGATTCGAGATCGGTGCCCGAGGCAAATACCACGGTGCCCGCGTCGCGCGGCGCGGCAGCACAGCCCGCGACTGCGCCGCACGCAAGGGCCAGCCGGAAGATTGACGTTTGCGGGCGCAAGGTCATTATCAACGCGTGCTCATCGCATCCTCCATGCTCGCCCGTCGGCTGTTGCAGGCGGCATTGCTGTTCTGGCTCGTCATTACACTCGTGTTCGCCCTCGCTCGCCTGGCACCTGGCGACCCTGCGTCGTTTCTCGTGCCGCCGACAGCGACAGCCGCGGATGCGGCCCGTTTGCGCTCCGAGCTCGGACTCGATCGGCCGCTGCTGGTGCAATATGTACGCTGGGCGCGAGCGGTCGTCAGGGGCGATCTCGGCGAGAGTTTCTCCGCAGGACGACCGGTGGGCGACGTGCTGCGCGAGGCGGCGCCCGTATCCCTCTGGCTCGGTCTCGTGTCCATCGCCCTGACGTTCCTCGTGGGCGTTCCGATCGGCATGGTGCAAGCGGCGAGGCGCGGACGGGCCATCGACCGCCTGCTCACGGTGCTCACAACCACGGCATATGCGGCGCCGAGCTTCTGGATTGCGCTCTCACTCGTGGCCGTGTTCACCTACGGCGCGGCAACACTCGGGCTGCCGGCCTGGATGCGGCTTCCAGCGTTCGGCATTCGGACGCCGGGCCTCGCGCTTCACGGAACCGCGGCATTCCGGGATCTCGTCCGCCATGCGGTCCTTCCGGTGGTAACGCTCAGTGCGGTCGGTGCTGCCGGCATCGCGCGGTACGCGCGCAGCGGCGTTGCCGACATTCTCGAGCAGGAGTTCGTGCGGACCGCCCGCGCCAAGGGAGCTCCGGCGTGGCGCGTGTACGGCCGGCATGTGATGGCGAACCTGATGCCGTCGCTCGTGGTGTTGTTCGCGCTGTCGTTGCCCGGAATCGTGGCCGGTTCTGTGTTCGTCGAGTCGGTGTTTGCCTGGCCTGGGCTGGGGCGCGCGACCCTGAGCGCGATTCTCGCTCGCGACTTTCCAGTGGTGATGGGCGCGAGCGTGTTCTATGCCGCGGCCACCATTCTTGCCAACCTGGCGGCGGACCTCGCACTGCCTCTCCTCGACCCACGGCGCCTGGTGAGTCGTCCATGAGCACCTTCGCGACCTTGCGAGAGTCATTTGACGGGACTTCGCGCATTGCAGCGGGCATGCTCGTGCTGATCGCGTCCGGCGCCGTCCTCGTGCCAATGGTGGCGCGGGGCGACCCGTTGGCCATCGGAGATGTCGTTGCGTTGCGGCTGCTCCCGCCGTTCAGTCGCGACCCGACCGGCGCGCTGCATCTCCTCGGCACGGATCGGTTCGGCCGGGACCTCTTCGTCCGCATGATGCTCGCGGGCCGGGTGTCGCTGGCCATCGGGATTGCCGGGTCAGTGCTCGCGGCAGCCATTGGAACGGCTGTCGGTGCCGTGGCCGCATGGCGAGGCGGCCTCACGGACAGGATTGCGATGGCCGTCACCGACGCGCTGCTCGCGATTCCGCGCCTCGTCCTGTTGTTGCTCTGTGCAGCCCTTTGGCAACCGGGCTTGCTCACGGTGCTCGCGGTGCTCGCGGCCACGGGCTGGATGGGTGTTGCGCGCATCGTGCGTGGCGAAGTGGAGGGAGTCCGCGCGCGGCCGTTTGTGCACGCGGCGGTGGCGCTCGGCGTCCCGGGAGCGCGTGTGCTCTGGCGACATGTGTTGCCCAACTCGCTGGGCCCTGCAATCGTGGCGACCACGCTCGGCGTGGGCAATGCGATTCTACTCGAGAGCGGTCTCTCGTTTCTCGGGCTCGGCGTCCAGCCGCCGCGGCCGAGCTGGGGGAATATGATCGCCGGGGGTCGTGATCTGATCGTGGCGGCACCCTGGGTAGCCCTGGCGCCCGGGGTCGCGCTCATCATCACGGTGCTTGCGGCCACGTTGATCGGCGATCGGCTGCGCGACCAGCTGGCGGGCGAGCGGCGGCGGGCGCCGGTGGCGAGGACGCTGGGAGAGCGGGCTTAGCTATCGCACGTGCGGCGTACGCGATCGGGGGCGCGGCGAGAGTCAGCGGACGAGAATGGTGACGATCCCGCGCGCGGGTGCGATGAAGGCGACGGTAGCACCGTCGGTGACGAGTGGGGCGACCGGCGTCTCGTCGAGGCGAGCAAGCTGCGCGCGCTCGACCGGCGCCGCCAGATACCAGGCGCCTCCGCGCTGTTCGTTGAGAAGGTTCACACAGCGCAATACGAGCCACTCACCATCCTCGCTCTGCTTCGCCGCGGAGAATGCGAGGCCCTCGCCGCGCAGCTCCACACCCGGCACAGGACCGGGTAGAGCGAGCGCCGAACGTAGTGTCTCCCCGCGCAGAGGGAGAAGGATGTCATCCGAAGCGCGTTCGATCTCATCCGTGGTGCGGGGGCCGCGTCCGCCGTGGAACATCAGCGCCAGGCGCGCCGCAAACGGCCCGGGGCTCTGCGCCTCGGGCGTCGACGTGGGCCATCCGGCGTGACTCGGCCGCTCGCTGAGAGCGGGGCGCGAGAGTTCACCAACCGCACGCAGCATCGTCACCAGCACGGTGCCATTGTCAGTTGCCTCGTACTCGGCGAGACCATCGGAAAATAGAGTAGCGCCCCGTTCGGAACCGAACAGCGACACGTAGCGGTGCAGTGGTGCTGTCGGAGGGGGCTGCTCGATCCGTGCATCCTCGGGCGGAACGGCCAGAGGGCGGCGTTCGACCGGGCCGAACATGGCGTCGGCCACGACGACTGGCCCCGCGACGTCAGTGCGGATCCCGAGCCGCAACCGGTGATTCGTCGTGGCGTTGTCGCCTTCGATGTGGATCTGCAGCCATGGAGCGTTTGCGTCAACGATCAGCCGCGTCCGCACCAGCAATCGTTCACGCCCAGAATGGAAGGACCATCGCATTTCGAGGGCCGCGCGCACTGGGCCGCGGTTGATGGCGTGACTACCGCGAAAGACTGGAACGAGTGCGACGCCGCGCGGCGCCGGTGTGTACAGATCTCCGGCGTCGGCGAGGCTCTCCCATTGCAGGAGATGGCTGGTCGAGCGTCCGCTCTGGAAATCGCGGAACTCGACTCGTCCCTCGTCGTCAACTTGCACCATGATGCGGCCGTTCGTCGCACTGTTCCCCTCGATCCTGGCCGGGTTTGGAATCGGGCGCATGCGAGCGGTACGCTGGTCGAAGCATCGAATGCCGTAGGCCGGGACTTCGTCGACCCACGCGGCTACGTGCGACGCCGATACGAGGTCGTCGTCGGGATAATGGCGAGGGGATTCCGTGCGCTCGTGTTCCACCGCCCGCGAGAGTACCTGCACCACGGCCACGCCAGGCATCGCCCGCGCGACTCGTGACGCCGCGGGTGGCGTGGATGGGGAGGCAGATCCGATACCGATCGGCACGTCAGCGAGGAACGTGGTGAGCTTGAGCAGGGCGACGCCCTCCCGCGGACGCGCGGCGCTGTTGCGCACTACGACTACCGGACGCCATGCCGCAGGCGTCTCACGCGCCAGATCCGCGCGATGACCGATCAGGTCGGCAAGCGCATCGACGCGAATCCCAAGCGCCTGGACACCCGCGTCGTCAAGCCGCGCGTCCATTGCCCGGGCCACCTCGTCAGTAGAGCACCCACACAGTGTGTCGTGCGGATGGCAGAGGAGGAGCGCGCGCCAGGCAGAATCCATGACCTGCTTGCGTGAGATGGTGCTGGCACCATAATGCACGGCGAACGCAACCCACGGTTCTGCGTCGCGCACGAGAGTCCGTTCGATTTGGGCGTTTCGGCGCTTTTGTGCCGCGCGTGTCGCCAGGGTTCCTTGCAGTGTCCACGCATATCCGTAAGAGTCGCGGAGTTCACCGCGTACCTCCGGAAGCGCCGTGCCGGGCGCTGCAGCGGCGCGAAGGGCGTCGTCAGCAAACGCGGCGAGCGAGCTCGGCTGAATGTTGTCCGGACGCGCCGAGTGAGTGAGCGCCATCAGCGATTCGTCGAGTCCCTCCTGCCGTGCGTGGTGATCGGCGCCGTTCAGAAGGAGCGTGACCCCGGTGGTGTTCCGCGGGATCAGCTCGCCGTGAATCACAACCCATCGATCATGAGAAGCATGGGCATCAGCGGGCAGGTTCGCGCCGAGCTCGTACCCGCTGCGGGAGAGGTGATGCAGGAGGACCCGCTCGCCATCAGGGGCAACCCACCATACGGCGTCGCCCGCCGGCCACCGTGCTCCGCCGTATCCGCGCCATACGATGACGACGGCGCACCCGAAGCCGCAGGCGAGCGCGGGCAACATGGCCGGGTGGCCGAAGGAATCCGGGCAATAAAGCACTGCGGGGGACGCGGCTCCGAGCGAGTGCAATGTGCGCCGGCCGGCGATCAGGTTGCGCACGAGCGCCTCACCGCCGGAGATGAGCTCGTCGGCGAGTACGAACCACGGCCCGGCCTCCAGGGTGCCACTCGTGAGAAGGGCTGCGAGGGCAGCCGAGCGCTCCGGCCGAACGTCGAGGTAGTCCTCGACAACAACTGCCTGCCCGTCGAGGAGAAAGCTGGCCCCGCCGCGCGGCGGGGCGTCGATCAGTTCGTCCACGAGTGCGATGAGGCGCTGGCGCAGGCGCCCTGCAGGCAGGTACCACTCGCGGTCCCAGTGCGTATGCGATACGACGTGGACGACTGTCACGACCTAATTTTGCAGCATGCCTGTCCGGGCCGCGAGCGCGCCGTCGGTGCGGGTGGGCCGGCGTGCCCGCCGTCGGTGCGGGTGGGCCGGCGTGCCCGCCGTCTGTACGGGTGGGCCGGCGTGCCCGCCGGCCGTATGGGTGCGACGGCGTGCCGCCGTCGAGGCTCAGGGCCCGATCACCTCTATGCGATGGTCCGCCCGCACCACAAACTGCCCCGCGACCTGGATCTCCAACTGCACAATGTACGCCCCCTTCTTGAGCGTCCGGATATCCACCTCCAGCGCGCGCGGTGAGACCGTCGAGCCGCGCGCCGACTGATCCTGCACCGTAATCACAACCGGCGTCTTCTCACGCGTCAGGTTCAGTGCCTTGGCCTGACGCTGGAAGAATCCAAGCTCCTCGGACTCCTTCACTACGGTGAGGGACACGCTCATCTTTTCGCCGGCCGGATCCGTTCCGTAGGCCTCCCAATAGACGCCAAGTTTCTCGTCGGCGCGGAGTCGCTCCGTGGGAACTGCGTGCGGCGCTGCTTCCTCCGCTGACGCCGGGAAGGAGCCATAGGGCTTGTAGAACAGCAGATCCGAAATTGTGACCCGTTCGCCGATCGCCAGCGGTGGCGCCAGTCCGTATCGAGCGCGGGCGACAGCTTTCTTGTCCGGCGCTGCGACTTCGGCGCTCATGAGCAGAGGCCCCCAGGGCGCCTTCACGGTAAAAACGCCCGTGCTCCTGGCGTTGCGGACGATCACCTCATAGTTCCGCGGTTTGTCACTCGGTGTCACCACGAGCGCCGCGTTGATGCGGGCGCTATCGAGCGGCTTCATCGTGCGCGCATCGTATGCCATGACGACGAATGCGCTGTCACCCCGCCTGAACATCGCCTTCTGGTGCTCGAGCGGCTTGAGCGCCGTCGCGTAGGGCGGAGCGTAGCGCCCGATGACCGGCGGCAGCTGAAGCCGCCATGCCGACGAGTCGGAGATGGACGGATTGTTGAGCACGAATCCAGGGGGCACATAGCGATAGGCGGGCACAGGCTCGTGGCCAATGAATGAGGTGTAGGCGGGCTGCCAGCCCAGGCCGTCCTCGCTCACCGGACCGCTCCCTCTGCCGTTCGTCCCACCTCGTGTGCCGGCGCCAGGGCCGGTGACCGGGCCGCGGCCGCCCCGCCCGAGCCCACCCAACCCGGGTGGCATCGTGTTGCCGCCGGGAGTGCTCGGTCCCTTCGGATCGCCCGGGCCCCTCGGACCGCCCAGTCCACCCGGCGGGCCATCGCCGATTTTCGGCGCCGTATATGTGGGATGCGCGATGTTGAACACAGAGGTCCACGCACGCGGCCAGCCGAATCGCAGCAGCAGCTCGCGCTCATCGTCGTCGAAGCCGAACTGATAGAGACTCGGCGCGTCGCGGAGCAGCTCCGTCATCGTCATTCGCGCGAAGTACTCGGTACGCGAGTCGTTGCCCTTCATTGAATACAGCGTGCGCGCGAAGAACCACGTTCGATTCTCGAATGCCCTGCGCTGCGGGTCGTCGCAGGCAAGGCGTGTGTACTGTTGGCGCGTGTCCTCGTCTACGAGCAGGTCGATGCGCCGCCATTCGCAGCGGTCGTGCAGCTGCATCTTGCCAATGGCGACCTCATACACACTGTCGGCAGCCACGTAGTCGCCCAGCAGGTGCAATGAGAAACCGGCCAGGATGTCGCACCACCATCCGCCCACGCGGCATTCCCTGGCTGCCTCCAGGGCGGCGCCGTAGCGCTCCCCCTCGGCAAGGTAGCGCACGCGCTGGCCGGTGAGCCACCTGTCGTCAGGCGAGTGACGCGCAAGCGTATCGAGCAGTGCGATGAACTGGTCGCGCCGCGTAGTGACAGAAAGGGGTTCCTTCGGCGGCGCAGGGGCGCGTTCATCGTACCAATAGCAGAAGCGGCCGACTGTCTCGTCGCAGTTGGCCGGTGGCCGCGAATTCGCGGAGGGTACGTTAGCCCGGTGAAAGGTCTCGAAGTCGGCTTGGGCGCGGCGCCCCAGATCGACGTCCCGCGGAGCCGTGGATTCGGAGTCACCGGCAGCGTGGGCCACGGGACTGCGGATGATCTGCGCGCTTGCACCGACCGGAAGGATGGCGAATGCCAAGACGAGTGTGACCAACCGGGGGGATGGCATACCCTGGATTGTACTCGCGAGTACCTGGAATGTTTTGCTCGCCACCTGCCCCAAGGCGACGAATCGCCGGTCAGGCGTCCCCTGGCTTTCGGTGCCGGGCGGAGGGAAGCGCTTCGCCGTACGGCACAAAGCCGGACCGGCGCACGACAACCCAGCCGATCCCCAGCCCGGCGACCGCGATGAGCGCATTGGTTACGTCAAAGAAGCGATCCACAATGACGATATGGCCCACCTCTACCGCCAGTGCCAGCGCGACCGCGGGCCAGAGGTGAGACCAGCGCCCGCTGAGGCGGAGCGGCCATACAGCCAGTATTGCGCCCAAGGGCAGATAGAGCAGGAATTGTTGCGCAATATGCACCGCGCTGAA
>DASZZO010000232.1:0-15576 GCA_035544915.1 Gemmatimonadaceae bacterium
TCGAACTCACGCACGGCGCCGTGGTGATCGCAGCGATCACGAGTTGCACCAATACGAGCAACCCGAGCGTGATGCTTGCCGCGGGGCTTCTGGCCAAGAAAGCCGTCGCCAAGGGCCTCAAGACCATGCCTTGGGTGAAAACCTCGCTCGCTCCCGGCTCTAAAGTGGTCACCGAGTACTATCGCAAGTCCGGTGTCCAGCCCGCGCTCGACGCGCTCGGATTCAACGTCGTGGGTTACGGCTGTACGACATGCATCGGCAACTCCGGTCCGCTGCCGGAAACGATTTCAAGGGCGATTGAGGACGGCAAGCTTGTGGTGGCAGCAGTACTCTCGGGCAACCGAAACTTCGAAGGGCGTGTGAATCCACAGACGCGCTTCAATTATCTGGCGTCGCCACCGCTGGTAGTCGCATACGCACTTGCCGGCCGCATGGACATCGATCTCGCCACCGAACCCCTCGGCATCGGCACGGAGGGTCCGGTATTCCTGCGGGATGTCTGGCCGAGTCCCCAGGAAGTGGAGGAACTCATTCTCTCGTCGGTCAAGCGCGATCAGTTCGAACGGCAGTACGCGGCAGTCTTTGATGGTGATGCGACGTGGCGTGGCATCGCGGTTCCCGAAGGTGACCGATATGCGTGGAGCGAGACCTCCACATATGTGAAGCATCCTCCGTTCTTCGACGGGCTCACGAAGACGCCGCCGGGAGTGAAGCCCATCGCTCGCGCGCGCGTCCTTGGCATGTTCGGCGACTCGATCACCACTGATCACATCTCGCCCGCGGGATCCATTGCGGAAAAGAGCCCTGCCGGTCAGTGGCTGATCTCGCTCGGTGTCAAGAAGGAAGATTTCAACTCATATGGCGCCCGCCGGGGCAACCATGAGGTGATGATGCGGGGCACATTTGCGAACATCCGCCTCAGGAACGAACTGACGCCCGGCATGGAAGGCTGGTGGACGCGAACGGTCCCGGGCGCGGAGCCGACATCCTTTTTCGAGGCGAGCGAGGCGTTTCGCAAGTCGGAAACGCCGCTGTTGGTCATTGCGGGCAAGGAGTACGGCACCGGCTCGTCGCGTGACTGGGCGGCAAAGGGTACGACGCTGCTTGGCGTGCGCGCAGTGATCGCCGAGAGTTTCGAGCGCATTCACCGCTCGAACCTCGTGGGTATGGGGGTGCTACCGCTGGAGTTTGCCGACGGCGCCACGCGGGTCTCGCTCGGCCTGACCGGGTTTGAGGCGTACAGCATAGACGGCCTCTCCGACGCGATGGCGCCGCGCGCGGCGCTCTCGGTGAAGGCGGAAAGCGACGGCGGCGTGGCGACGACGTTCACCGTGCGCAGCCGCATTGATACTCCTGAGGAACTGAACTACTACCGGCACGGCGGCATCCTGCAGTACGTGTTGCGCAACCTGGCCGGGAAGTAAGACGACCCGCGCGGTCGTCATTGCCAATCCCGCGTCTGGCCGTGGGCGTGGCGCACGTCTCATTCCCCGGGTCCGTGCCGCGTTCGCGCTCGTCGGAATCTCCGACCTGCGCGAAACGGAGCGCGCTGGGGACGAGGCGCGCCTCGTCGATGCCGCGCTCAGCGACGGGGCGGAAACCATTGCGGTGCTCGGCGGCGACGGGACCTGGAGCAAGTGCGCGGCCGCGCTTGCCAGTTCTCGTGCTCACGCCACGATGGCCTTTCTGCAGGCTGGTACGGGCAATGATTTTGCCAGGAACTTCCCCGCCCCGTCGCATGACGTTCATGCGATGGCCCGGCTCGTGGCCCACGGGGGCGTCGAGCAGCGCGTGGACATGGGACGCGTGGAGAGTGCTGGCCGCACCGACTGGTTCCTCAACGTCGTGGGGTTCGGGTTCGACGTCGCGGTTCTCCAGCAGCTCGCGCAGGGCTGCGCGCTGCGGGGCAGGGCCACTTACCTCGCGGCCGCGCTGGGACAACTCCTGAGTTACCAGGGTGTCGACCTCACACCCGATGCGCACGAATCCGCGCGCCGGCGCGTGATGATGCTCGTCATCTCGAACGGACGCACCTTCGGCGGCGCATTCCGCATCGCTCCGGCCGCGAACGTCACCGATGGATTGCTCGATCTCATCGAGATTGGCGACGTGCGGGGCGCGGCCCGCCTGCCGCTCCTGTTGCGTGTGCTGCGTGGGGCGCATCTCGCACATCCCCGCGTGACGGCGAGGCGCGCGGACCGCTTCGAGTGGTGTTTTGCCGAGGCGCCAGCTTACGAAGTGGACGGCGAGCTGTGCCAGGCCGGGTCCCGCGAAGTGCACGTGATGTGCGTGGGCAGTGCCATCAGGGTACTGGCCGCTTCGCCGGAAGCCGGCGTTGCTGTTGCCGCTGAGCCAGCACGGTCGAAATGAACGTCACGTTCATCGTGTCGCTGGATGTGAGGTCCACACTGTATTGCGCGGGCTGGAACTCCGATCCGCCTCCCCCGACCGTGACGATGTGGCGCCCCGGCTTCACTTCGATGACGGCCGGTGAGGACGTCGCCATCTCCTCCCCGTCGACGAATACCGCCGGCTTTCCGCCGTGAGCCATCACAAACAGGTGCGCAGGCGTCGCCGGCGTGGGCAGCGCCGGGGTCCTGGCGGCGGCCCGCTGCGCGGCCAGTATCTGCTCCATCTTTCGTTCCGCCTCGAGCGCAATGCGCCGCGCCTCGGTCACCTCCTGCTGAAGCTTGGCATTCTCGACTTCCTGCGCGCGCGTCAACGCCGCGACCGAATCCGCGCTCACCATTGCCGGCGCGGCCGGGGGGAGTGGCGCTCCCGATTGCGGGGGCTGTGACCGCGTCCGGTCCAGCCAGACCATGCCAATCAGGCCGGCAATCACCAGCAGTAGCGCGGGGGTGAACCATGCGCTGCGCGACGATGATTGTGAGACTGCAGCCGTCGCTCCGGAGCTTCGGGGCCGTGCGCGGCCCGGCGCGGGAACCGGCCTCGGTGCCATGACGTGCGACGTACCGGCGAGTGCCTCTACGAACTGCAGGCAAGTCGCATGGCGATTCACGGGCTCCTTGGCCATCGCGCGCAGGATGACGTCAGAGAGGTGAGCGGGCAGGTCGCCGCGAAACGACACCAGGTCGGGCGGATTCTCCGACAGATGCATGCGTAACAGTTCCTGCATGGACGTGTGCGCGAACGGGCGGCGCCCACTGAACAGCTCGAACGCGAGGATGCCGAGCGCGTACTGGTCGGCGCGACCGTCGACCTTCTCACCGCGCCATTGCTCGGGACTCATGTACGCGGGCGAGCCGATGACTGCGGTGACTGTCGCGGTATCGGCGCCGGGCTCGCCCCCGAACGCGCGAGCGATGCCGAAGTCCGCCACCATGGCGTGGCCACTTTCGCCCATCATGATGTTGGCCGGCTTGATGTCGCGGTGCACAACGCCGTTCGCATGTGCGTAGTCGAGCGCCGCCGCCACGTTGCGCAGGATCCCGAGTGCCTGTCCGAACTCGAGACCGCGTCCCCCAATCACTCGCTGTTCGACGTTCCCACCCCTCACCATTCGCATCGTATAGAACGCGAAACCGTTGCACTGTCCAACAGCGAAGATCGGGACGATGTTCGGATGGTCAAGGCGTGCAGCAAGCCTCGCCTCGCGCTCGAAGCGCTCGTATGCCTCCGGGTTGAGCACGGGGTCGAATGCAAGAACCTTCAAGGCGACGTCGCGGTCGAGCGCCGTCTCGCGCGCGCTGAACACCATTCCCATTCCGCCACGCCCGAGCATCTGACCCAGTGTGAACGCGTCGCCGAGGGCGTCCTGAAGCTTGGCCCTCAGGCGCTCGTCACTGTCCCGAGACGTTTCCTCGGCAGTGATTCCGAGCGGAATCGTCACTGCATTGTGGGGCACGTGGTCGCCGGGAATGTTCGGCGCGTTAGTCTGTCGCCCTCCACCCGACTTCGTTAATCCTCTGTGATCCGCCTCACCGCTTCGCGTGCAAGCTCGCGCTCGGCCCAAGTCGGGATGAGCATCTTGCCCGCTGCGATGCACTTGGAGTCTGGCGGCGTGGATGCGGCCCCGCCCACCGGCAGCCACGCCTGGATGCACTTGATGACCGCGTCTGAATCCGGCGTAGTCCACCCGAACGCGGCGCCGGCATGCATCGGCGCGGAGATCCTCGGTCGCGGCGACGCCCCCGATGGCCTCGCGGACAGCACCGCGCCCGCACCGGCGCCCGTTGCGGCCGCCGCCAGTGCGACGCGCGCATCGTTCAGCAGGTGGTCCGTCCGGGCCTTCGCTGTGGACTGCCGAACTTCACCCCGGTACAGGGCGTGCACGGCCGCCTCCACGTCCTTCACCAGTTTTTCAAGCAATCGGTCGAACTCGGATGGCGGCATGCGGAACCCGGTCGAATGAGAGGCGTACTGTAAAAGTTGCGCCGACGCCCACAACGGGCAAACTTCAACCCACCACTTCTCACACCTTTCTTTACGGAGTTGCCATGCGGTATCGATACGCACCGCGCGCCGCGGCCGCACTGATGTTCTCGTTCACAATCGCCCAGGCGCAGGCGCCGGCACAGCCCGAGCAGGGCCCCAAGATCGGTGATGTGGCACCGGACTTTACTCTCAGGGGCGCAACCAAGGACGGTCTAATGAATGCGCCCGTCACGCTTTCGTCGTTCAAAGGACAGACGGTCGTCTTGGCGTTCTTCCCCAAGGCGCGCACGTCGGGCTGCACGGCGCAGATGACGACCTACCGGGACCAGTGGTCCACGCTGTTCAACGGCGGGAAGGGTGTCCATGTGATCGCCATCAGCATGGATGCCGACACCACGCAGGCGAACTGGGCGAAGGAAGCCAGCCTGCCGATGGTTTTCGCGAGTGACATGAATGGCGACGCCGGCCGCAAGTACGGGTCCTTCGTCGAGGGGCGTCCCGTGGAAATGCGCTACCTTTATGTGGTCGGCCCGGACGGTAAGATCACGTACACGGCCAAGCAGTTCAAGCCGATGGTCGCCGACGCCTATACGGAACTCGGATCCGCCATCAAGATGACTGCGAGGCTCAAATGATCTCCAGGATCGCAGGGTTTGTGACAATTGGAGCGGTAGTCGCCGCGCTCACCGCTGTGGCCGCGGCGCGCGCCTTTGCGCAGGACAGCGGGCCCAAGGTTGGAGAGATGGCGCCCGACTTCACGCTCAAGGGAAGCACGAAGGACGGCCTGCTCCCGAAGCCCATTCACCTGGCCGACTTCCGGGGCCAAACCGTCGTCCTGGCGTTCTTCCCCAAGGCGCGGACAAAAGGCTGAACGGTGCAAATGGAGGCGTACCGTGATCAGTACGCCAAGCTCTTCAACAACGGCAAGAACGTCGCGGTGATCGGGATCAGCACTGACGACGACACCGTCCAGGCGAACTGGGCGCGTGAAAAGGGTTTTCCCGTGTATTTCGCCAGCGATCCGGATCAGGCCGTGGGGGCACTATACGACGTCAAGGACCCGATCCCGCTGACCAAGTTCGAGAGGCGCGTCGTGTTCGTGGTCGGGCCCGATGGAAAGATCACACACATCATGCGGCCGTTCCGCGTACTGGTCGACGATGATTATGTGGCGCTTGGAGCGGCTGTGGCGAAGGCCATGTCCGGGCCCGGCAGCAGGCCGTAGGGTCTCGCATCGGCAGGCCCCGATTCGAGGCGCTCTTCCGCATTTGCCCACGGGCCGCTGCACGCAAGGGCAGGCCGAGAAAGCGGCGGTGCTGACATCGCGGCCGTATCCGCTGTTCAACGAGGTCGTGATGTCTCTCTAGGGGGGGCTACGAGTCCTGCGCCCTCAATAGGGCGTTGCCAGACGGTTGTTCAACGGGTACCGCCAGAGCCGGACACTGTCCAAGGTGACAGTCATTGTCACAACCTCGATAGTTTGGTCCGGAGCGATGAAGCCCGTGGCAGTACGCTGGAACGGGATTCCCTCTGCCTTGACATCCGTCACCACGTACTTCGACGGTGCGATCAACACGGCGAGCACCGGATACGGTCCCAACGTGTCTCGATGCGTAGCAGCGCGCGCAAACTTTGCCTGGAGCACTGCGCAAAGCGCCTCATTCGTTACAAGGGATACCGAGTCAGGGCTCGTTTGCGGCAGGCTCGCCTCAGCTCGATACTGGACTGCATAGTCACTTGTATCGCTCACCGTACGCTTGATCCAACGGTTCGCGAAATCCTGGCCAAAACTGTCGACAGGCCGGCAGCTGGCGAGCGCCAAGTGGCCGGAACGCGGCGGACGTCCTCCGTGCGCTTCGCGGATCGAGTAGGCGGCGCTCAGGGTTGTCGCAATCGACAGAATGATCACTCGGTTGTAGATCATGATTCACTCGGTTGTGAAATATTGGCTACGGATATCGGCAACCATTTGGCCCACTCCTGGGATACGTTCTCACGGAGTCCTGCCAGCCGCTGCGCGCAAAGTACACGTACACTCCCGGCGCCGTGGCAACAGAATCAATCTGCACGTCGGTATTGCGAATCCTGTAAATGTTCACGCTATCGATCACGTATTCGGGTACACCGTTGAGATACGCTCCAAAGGCGTCCGCGTAGCTTGGTCCCCGAACTACCTGCACCTGTCCGAATATGACGCTGTCGCCGTCATATCGCTGACAATAGATCCTCGAAATTATTGTCCCTGGTGCGAGGACGTGGGAATGCGTTGAGACACTCAAGTTCCGGGTGTCGCGATTGCCGCCTACGTAGCAGGGACTATTCGAAACTGTAGTCCGAAGAAAAGGTGGAACCAGATGCACGGTGGTGCGAACCTCTCGGCGTGTTTCTCTCCACTGGTCCATGCGACTGCTATCCATATCGAGCCGAAGGGCAGCACGAAGGTTTCGGTTGTTGTCCAATAGCGAATCACCCATGACACAGAGAATCGCAACCGGCGCCGTCGCAGTCTTCACCATCCCATTCACGTTCGCTGTGACGGTCATCACTCCGGAAGCGCTTAGCGGAAAGTAGCACACCGCTCCGTAGTCCCCCACAGGCGTGCATTTGGGCTCCGGTGAGCCGTTGAGCGGTGTCCAGCGCCACTGCGTAACGCCCCAGTACCCGCGAGGAGGGATTCCGCCGCCGACCGTGGCGGTGAAGGTGACGTATGAGCCCACCGCTGCTACTGCCGAATCAACCAGCAATGACAATGGGTAATCGCGAGGGGTGACCGTAACTGTGGTTGTTCCCGAATACGTGTTAGCACGGGGATGCTTGCCCGGCACAAGTCGACGGCGCAGCAGAGCGGGATACGCGGGCTGTCCCCTTCACGCCCTGTGTAAAGGTCCAGCTCGATTGCGCGGCCTCCTCGGTGGTGCACCCGCCACCCCCCGGCCACCAAGTAGCCCCGCTGTCGTAGTCGATCCGCATCTGTCCCCCGCAGGAGCCCGCCATCCCGGCAGGGCCGAACTGAACATCGCCCTCGCCCGGGAAGTTTGGATGCCGCGTGATCATGCCACTGAAGGTGATGTCCACCATCGTGTTCGTCGGGAAAAACGTTGTCATGTTCACGCTTCCAATCGCATTGGTTGCGTCGCTGACCGGATCATTCTCGGTCTCCGAGGAAATATCAAACGTTGCCGTAGCGGGCGGCCGCAGCGTCTTTCCCCTTGGCACCAGTGGCTGGTCTCGGCAACTCGCGACGACAGCGACCAGGAAGAGCGCAGCAAGTATGGCTGCTCGGAGTCTGGCCGAGTGCGAAGCGGGCATGATCCGGCGATGGTCCTTTCTCACAATACATGTCCTCGCGATGGCCGCTTGGGTCGTTTGCCCGCATCGATTCGGCACGTTGCAAGTCGGTCCGCGCGAAAGCAATCGCGAATGGCTTGATTGTGTCCGAAATCGATTAAGATTCGGTTACGTTGTACGAGCGGGGCCGAAAGGCGCGATCCTTGATTAGCTCATCGCCGCTGGCGGCGATGAGCGGCAAGGGAGCTCGCGAGCATACCACTTCAAGCGCCTTCGCGCATACCACCTTTCATTGCCAACGCCAGCTCCATGGATGGGAAGGTGCACGAGCATTCGATCAAAGCACCGACGATGGGGCTTGGGTCTTTTCTGTCGATCGGGCGTTCAGACGCTTTTCCCGGCGCACGCACGAGGCATGGCAGAATCCGCGACTCGCGCATGAGCGCGCACGATGCTCGGATGAATGCTTATGGAATCGCCGACGAGGCGCAACCGACTTCGCCGCGGGGCTTCTGCGCAACCGGGCAGCGAACGAGTCTCTTGATACGCGCCGATTATCGCTCGCGCGGCATGAATGGAGGCGCGTTGCAACGCAACAATGCTCCGCTGGGCGCCAATCGAACAACGCGTATTCCCGGCGTCTTCCCGTGGCAAGCCCGGCACACGGTCGCGACACAGGAAAGAAGCGCGCCGTTGAAGGGACGGTGCGTCGAGCAATGGCCTCGCCTAACTTTCGCATTCCATGACCAATAGACCGCCCGTCGTCGTCGGGCTGATTCAGGACGCCGTGACGACTGCTGCGGCGCACGCCGTGACCGCCACGATTGCCCGCGTTCGCGAGGCTGCGGACCGCGGCGCGCAAATCATCTGCCTCAAGGAACTCTTCAACGCGCCGTACTTCTGCAAGTCCCTCAAGCAGGAGTATTTCGGACTCGCCGAACCGATTCCCGGGCCCACCACCGAGCAACTCGGCAAACTCGCCGCCGAACTGCAGGTCGTGCTGGTCGTGCCCATGTACGAGAAGGAAGGACCGGGCGTCTACCGCAACGCAGCGGCCGTAATCGACGCCGACGGCGCTCTCCTCGGCGTCTACCGGAAGATGCACATACCCCACGACCCGCTCTTCGAAGAGAAGTACTACTTCGCGCCGGGCGACGCCGTCACCAACGGACCCGGTACAGCCAGCGGCTTCAAGGTATGGAAGACGCGATATGGCACGATTGGCGTGCTCATTTGCTGGGACCAATGGTTCCCGGAAGCCGCCCGCATCACGGCGCTTCTGGGCGCGGAGATCCTGTTCTATCCGACGGCCATCGGCTGGCATCCGGCGGAGAAGGCGGAATGGGGCGCAGCACAGGTTGACGCGTGGCGCACCTCGCAGCGTGCGCACGCTATCGCGAACGGGGTTTTTGTCGCCGTGCCAAATCGAGCGGGATTCGAGCCCGAGCCTGGCACACAGGGGCTGGAGTTCTTCGGCCATTCCTTCGTGTGTGACCCGTTCGGACGCATCCTCGCCGAAACGGGCGCGACACCTGAGGTTCTTGTCGCGACATGCGACCTGTCGCTCATCGAGACCACCCGGCGGAACTGGCCGTTCCTCAGGGATCGCCGCATTGACGCCTACGGACCAGTGCTCAACCGATGGATCGGATAACGGAACGACGCTTCCCTGCCGAGTGGGAACCGCACGCGGCAACGTGGATCGCCTGGCCGCACAACGAAGCTGACTGGCCGGGGAAGTTTGAAGCCATCCCATGGGTCTACGCTGAAATTGTCCGCGTCCTTCAGCGGAACGAACGCGTCGAGATCCTCTGCCATGACGAACATGTGCGCGAAGGGGCGCGCCGCTGCCTGGCCGCGCATGGCGTGGACGACTCGCGGTGCCGGCTGCTCACCTGCGCTACCGATCGCGCATGGCTCCGTGACTCTGCGCCCACCGGCACCCTTCGCGATGGTCTTCTGGAGTGGTGCGACTGGGAGTTCAACGGGTGGGCAAAATACGACAACTTCTCGCTCGATGCCCGCGTCGGCGAGTTCATTGCGGAATCGTCACGCACGCCGCGTCGCGTCCCGGTGCGACCCGACGGCGCGGGGCGCATCGTGCTCGAGGGCGGCGGCATCGAGACTGACGGCGAAGGCACACTCCTGGTGACCGAGGAATGGCTGCTCTCCGGCGCACAGGAGCGGAACAGGAGGTTGGGGCGCTCCGACTACGAGCGCGTGTTTCGCGATGAACTCGGCATCACCACCACCATCTGGCTCGGCGAAGGGTGCGTTGGCGATGACACGCACGGCCACGTGGATGATATCGCGCGATTCGTTGCACCCGCCACGCTGGTACTCGCGCACGAGAGCGATCCCGCTGACGAGAATCACCGCCGGTCGCGTGACAACCTTGAGCGGCTCGCGGGCGCGACGGACTCCCGCGGGCGACCGATTCGCGTGGTGACGTTGCCCTTTCCGGGCGCCGTCACGATGGACGGGCAGCGGCTGCCGGCCACCTATGCCAACTTCTACATCGCCAATGGCGTCGTGCTCGTGCCGACATTCAACGACGCGAACGATCGCGTGGCGCTCGATACGCTCGCTGCCCTGATGCCGGCACACACCGTCGTCGGCATTCACGCCGTAGACCTGGTCTGGGGGCTCGGCACGATTCATTGCCTTACTCAGCAACAACCCGTTGCGCCCGCACCCTCTTGATGCACATTCACGTCATCATGTGCGCGGCTCCCCACTCGCCCTCACGGGCCGATCTCGCGGCGCCATGGGTTCGGGCATGAGCTGGCGGGCCATCGGTATTGCGGCTGGCGCGACAATGGTTTTCGCGTGCGGCAGTGCCGATCGGTCGTCCTACACGATTGCTGCGGCGGGTCCCTGGCAACTCCCGCAGGGACGCAACACGCGACTGGGCATCGCCCTTGCGATTCGCGAAATCAATGAAGCAGGCGGTATCCAGGGACACCGCCTGCAACTTCGCGACGCAGATGATGAGGCCGACGGGCGCAAGGCAGCGCAGGTCGCACAGCGCTTTGTGGACGACCCAACCATCTCCGCCGTCGTTGGTCACGTGACATCGGGCGCGATGGTCGCGGCGGCGAAGGTGTACGATGGCCATCTGAGCGCGGTCGCGACCGCCGCCAGCTCACCGGACCTGACCGGGATTTCGCCGTGGGTCTTTCGCGTGATCTCGAGCGATTCGGCCAACGGCATCGCGATGGCGCGATTCGCGGCGCGGCTCGGGCGGCGGCGCGCAGTAATCCTCTATGAGAATGACAACTACGGCCGTGGCCTCGCGGACGCCTTTCGGCGCGGTTTTCCTGGCGAAATCATCAGCTTCGATCCAATCAACAGCGACTCCACGAACGCTGAGCTGTTCGTCTCGTACATCAAGCTCAAGCAACCCGACATCGTGTTCGTCGCCGGCCTCGCCGGCTCCGGCCTCGCGCTCCTCACGGAGGCCCGGCGGCAGTCCGTCAGCGCGGATTTCATGGGCGGCGACGGCTGGACTTCGCTCACCTACCACGCCGACATTGCCGAGGGAGTGTATGTCGGCGCACCGTTCACACCCTCCGATCGGCGACCGGCCGCGCAGAAGTTCGTTGCCGCGTTTCGCGCGGCAAACGGCGGCGCGGAGCCGGACGGCAACGCAGCCCTCGCCTACGACGCCACGCGAGTGATTGCCGCGGCGCTGGGCGCGGTCGGGCCCGACCGGGCGCGCATTCGCGGCTGGCTCGCCGGGCTCGACAAGTCGATGGACGGCGTCACGGGTCCCATTCGCTTCCTTCGTTCCGGCGACCCTGCGGGCAAGAGCATCACCGTCACACGCGTGGGGCGCGGCGGAACGCTGGTCGTGGCCGGCACAACCCCGTGAGCCCGGTCGAGCGGCGGCTGGACACAATCCGCATGCGGCTGCTGACGGGCTTCGGTGCGGTGATCGTGCTGCTCGCGGTGGCCGGCGTCGTCGCCCGGTTCTCTCTTACATCGCTTTCCGACAAAATCGCGACATCTCTCGCCTCGGTCCGGCACGAGGCGCAACTGACGGCGGCCATCACCTCGAGTGTGTCGCTCGAGCTCGCCGCCGGGGCCCGCTACCTCCAACAACCGGATGCGGCACCGGAGGCCGCCTTTCGGGATTTCGGGCGGCGAACGCATCTCATGCAACGGGAGCTCAACGCCAGCGCTGGAATGGAGGCCGATGACATCGTGCTCATCGCGTCCATTGATCAGCAACTCTCGCACATCGAGAACCAGCTCGCGGCGGCGCATCGGCTGAAGGACCTGAAGCGCGACGCCGAGGCCACAGTAGCCGCGGCGTCGACGCGTCCGGTGGAGTCAGCCCTGCTTGCGGACCTGCAGCAACTCGGGCAGCGTCGCGCGCGCCAGATGGACTATGCTGCTGCCTCACTCCGTTCCGAGGCCGAACGCCGCTCGGGAATCCTCATGGCCGCGATCTTCGCCGCCATGCTGCTTGGCGTGGGGATTGTCACGAGCACCATGCGCGCGATCGCCCGCCCGCTATCGGAACTCCGATCGCACGCCGCCGCACTGAGCGCCGGCCGACTCGACGTGCGCAGCAGCACGGAGATGCCGGGTGAGTTCCGCGAGCTCGCAATCGCCATGAACAGCACCGCCGAATCGCTCTCCCGAGTGGTGGAGGTCGCCGCCATCACGGCCGACGATGTCTCCAGCTCCGCGCACCAGCTCGCGTCGGCGGCCGAGCAGATCTCGCTTGCCGCCGGGCAGACGGCGACCGCGATGTCGGAGGTCACCGAGGGCGCCGAGGAGCAGGCCTCTGCGCTGCGTGGCGTAGACGAGTCGCTCCACATCATGCGGACGCGCGCAGACGCCGTGCGCGTGGGCGCCGGTGAGGTGGGCGAGCTTGCCGGAGGAATCGAGAAGTCCGCGCGCGAAAAGCGCGCTGAGATTGACCGTGCCCTGGCAATCATGACGGAAGTGCGCACGAGCGTGGAAAGCGCAGCCGCAGAGGTGCGCGAGCTCAACGCAACGGCGGAGGGCATTAATCGGTTCGTCGCGATCGTGAGCCGCATTGCCGAACAGACGAATCTGCTGGCGCTGAATGCGGCAATCGAAGCGGCGCGCGCCGGCAGCGCCGGGCGCGGTTTCGCCGTGGTCGCAGACGAGGTGCGAAAGCTCGCCGAACAGGCGCAAACAGCCGCCGATGATGTCGTGCAACTCACCGAAGTGGTGACGGCCCGGGTCGCCGCCACTGCGCACGCGATGCAGGCGGGGTCGGCGCGCGTACGCGAGATCGAGCGGCTGTCCCGTGACATTGATACTGCCCTGTCGGACATCACACTTGCTGCCGGGCGTACGCTGTTGGCGGCCAGCGACGTGACGATCGCGGCCAACGAGAACGTCAATGCCGTGCTGGACGCCAGCGAGGGCATCTCGAAGGTCGCACGCACCGCGGAGGGCCATGCCGCCGCGGCCCAGGAAGTGAGCGCGTCCACGCAGGAACAGAGTGCCGCGTGCGAGGAAATGAGTTCGGCATCGGCAACGCTGCTGACTGGCGCCGCCAAGCTCAAGGAGATAGTGGCCGGACTTCGCACGCAGTCGTGAGTGTCATGCGCTTCTCGCCGTCTGCCGCTCCCCTCGGTAGTTCATCCAAAGAGTCCCGCCCCGCAATCCTCCTCGCCAGTGGCGGGGTCGACTCCACCACGCTTCTGGCCCTTGTCACCAAGGAGGGCTGCTCCGTCAACGCGCTCACGTTTCGCTACGGGCAGCGGCACGGAATGGAGGTCGAACGGGCCCGCCGGATTGCCGAGCGTTACCGCGTGGCGCGGCATGTGGTGGCCGAGATTGACCTGCGGATCTTCGGCGGGTCGGCGCTTACGGGCGACATGCCGGTGCCCAAACACCGTTCAATCGACCCAGCCGCGCACGATGTTCCCGCAACCTACGTCCCCGCGCGCAACACGATCTTCCTTTCATTCGCGCTTGCGTGGGCCGAAGTGCTCGGCGCGTCGGATATCTTCATCGGCGTCAACGCCATCGATTACAGCGGCTATCCCGATTGCCGGCCCGAGTATATCCGTGCCTTCGAAACCATGGCCAATCTCGCTACCCGCTCAGGCGTGGAAGGTACGAACCGGGTGCAGATCCGCACGCCGCTGATCGACCTGGGCAAGAAGCAGATCATCGAGCTCGGCCGCTCGCTCGGAGTGGACTACGCGATGACCACGAGTTGCTACGATCCGGCGTCTGACGGAACTGCGTGCGGTTCGTGTGACGCGTGCCAGTTGCGCAAGAAGGGCTTCGCGGAGGCCGGTATCTCTGATCCAGCTGCGTACGTGCCATGACCTATGTCGTCAAGGAGGCCTTCTACACTCTGCAGGGCGAAGGCTTTCACTCAGGCAGGTCGGCCGTGTTCCTGCGCTTCGCCGGATGCAATCTGTGGACCGGACGCGAAGCAGATCGCATGGATGCGGTCTGCAAGTTCTGCGATACCGACTTCGTTGGTATTGGTCCCGACGGCGGCAAGTTCGCGAATGCCGATACGCTGGCCCGCGCCATGGCGTCGCGTTGGCCTGTGGACCGCGAACGCGGCGGCCGGCGATTCATCGTCTGCACCGGGGGCGAACCACTGCTGCAACTCGACGGGCCAGCGCTCGACGCCCTGCATGCGTATGGATTTGAAGTGGCCGTAGAGACCAACGGTACGATCGCTGCGTTGCGCGGCCTTGACTGGATTTGTGTCAGCCCCAAGGCAGACGCTCCGCTCGTCCAGAGGAGCGGGGATGAGCTGAAGCTGGTGTATCCCCAGGAGCGCGGCGAACCCGAGCGTTTCGAGCAACTCGACTTCGCGCATTTTTTCCTGCAGCCCATGGACGGCCCCCACATGGCACGGAATGCGCAACTGGCCTCGCAGTATTGCCTGTCAAATCCCCGCTGGCGTCTCTCCACTCAGACGCACAAGCTTCTCGGACTTCGCTGATTGTGAGGTGGCGCACGACAGATCTGGTTTCTTTGGGGTAGGATGTGTAGTACATTTGAGGGAGACCCTCGGACCAACCCGAACGGTTGCCGAAATGCCGCCTTTTCGTCTGGCCACTATCGCTGCTGCATTCGTCGCCGTTTCCGCCGTCCCGGCGGGGGCGCAGATGGACACGTTCGGCAGAACCCCAATAAGGGCGCCGCTCGAAGCGCTGGCCGAACGCGGAGCTAACCCGAGAGGTCCATTCGCCCGGCTCAATGTGCCGCAGCGCGACTCGATCATCGGGCACACGCGCGACCTGCTTGGCGTGCGATACAAGTGGGCCGGCATCAATCCGGCCAAGGGACTTGATTGCAGCGGCATGGTGAAATACGTGTTCGCCAAGCTTGGCATCGAGTTGCCCCACCGCGCCGCGGAACTCGCAAAGCTTGGCGGCGCCGTTACGAAAGACACTGCCGATATGCAGCCCGGTGATCTGTTGGTCTTCGGCAAGGGGAAGCGCATCTCGCACGTGGGGATTTACGTCGGTGAGGGCATGATGATTCAAGCGTCGAGTTCGTCACGCCGTGTCGTGCAAACGCCCGTGGTGAAGTACCGGCCGCCCGGCAGCCTCCAATGGAAGGGAGTGCGTCGCGTGATAGCGCTCGATACAGCGGTGGTCGAAGGCGAGCCGCAGGTGCAGCCACCTCGCTGAGCCTCTGGCGTTGTTCAATCAGAGGTAAAGCGTACGATCGCACCGAGCGGGTTGGGGTGCTCTGGTTGAATGGGGCTGGACGCATGTCCGACGCGATAGCCGATCGCCTGAAGGTCGCGAACGGTTACAACGACGAGGCGCGCGGATGACGCGTGGCTGCTCGGGGAAGACGTATTGGAGTCGGCGGAACGCACGATGCTGCTGGCGGAGGATGCCTGGGTGTCCGCGGCCGGGTCGTAGC
>DASZZO010000233.1:0-23035 GCA_035544915.1 Gemmatimonadaceae bacterium
ACGATCTTCCTCGACGAGATCGGCGATACGTCGCCGGAGTTCCAGACCAAGCTCCTTCGCGTGATCCAGGATCGCGAGTATGAGCCGCTCGGCGCCGAACACGCCGAGCGAACCGAAGCGCGGGTGATCGCGGCAACCCACCGGGAGCTGGAGGAGATGGTCGAAGAGGGCACGTTCCGTGAGGATTTGTATTATCGGCTGCGCGTCGTGGAGATTGCCCTCCCGCCGTTGCGCGAGCGACGTGCGGACATCCCGCTCCTGGCGGAACAGCTGGTGCGCCGCGCTGTCAGCACCAGCGGGGCACATCCGCCCGTTCTTTCGAGCGAAGCGCTCGATCGCCTTATGGAGTACGATTGGCCGGGCAACGTACGCGAACTGGAAAACTGTCTCGCGCGCGCCGTTGTGCTGGCAAGCGGAGGCGTGATCCACGCGGAGCACCTGACGATAGCGCGGCCGGCCACGCCCAGGGCACAGCCGCTCCCGTCGTTGACCGAGCTCGAACGCGACCACGTCCGTCGGGTTCTCGAGGCGACCGGCGGACACAAGGCCCGGGCCGCCGAGATTCTTGGAGTATCGCGCCCTCGCCTCAACCGCTTGCTCGAGAAATACGGATTGGAGTGATACGGTGGCCCTCTTGGTTGCGCCCAGGTCCTTTCGCTGGCGTTTCCTGCTCGTGGTGTTCGCCGCCGCGGTGGTGCCGCTCGCCCTGATGGGCTTCTGGCTGACTCGCTCGGTGGTGAGTGCGGGCGAGTCGCTGCTGCGCTCGGAGCTCGACAGCTCGCTGACCAAAATCGCCGCGAGCCTCGAGCAACAGTGGACGTACCGATCCGGCCAGTTGGTGCTCCTCGCGCAGAATGAAGCGGCGCAGCGTGCGCTCGCCGCTCTACCTGCCGAGCCATTTACCCGGGCGGACTCGACGTACCTCGCTGGCTTGTTCGTTACCGGGGCGGAGATGATCCCCAGTGTCGAGTACCGTTCGGCTGGTGACCGTGTCCGGTGGTCGATGAGCCGGATTTCTGTCGAAAGCGCTGATGAGGGAAGGGCGACAGTCACAACGATGCCTGCGTGGCCGATGCTGATCGTGCGGCTGCCGGTCGGCTCAGAGGAAGGCCGCCCGGCTCTCGGCGAGATGACGGCGCGGGTCCGTCTCGATTTTCTCCTGCCTGCCGACACGGCACTCCGCCCGACCGGTGCGGTATTGCAGGTAGTCGACCGGGCGACGCATGCAACGTTGTTGGCCGCGCGCGTCCCCGATTCCCTTCTCCTCCGCGATCGATTCAGCACGATGGGCGCGGAATGGATCGCCTCGCGTCGACCCGCGGGTGCCGCGCCGATTGACCTGATAATCGCGGCGCCGACTCGCCGCTATGTACAGCCGTTCGAGCGCGCCGCTCGCAACGGTGCATTGGCAGTGGCCGTCGTCGCGCTGTTTGCCATCGCGACGAGCGCCTATCTCACCAAGCGACTCACCGGCGCGCTCGAGGAGCTCGCGGTCGCAGCCGACGCGGTAGCCCGAGGAGACCTGGACCACCACGTCGAGGGCCGCGGGACGGACGAGGTCCAGCGTGTGGCGACCGCGTTCAACAGCATGACGGCCAATCTGCGGCGCACGCTCGGTGAGTTGTCGCATCGGCAGGCGCTGGCCGCCGTGGGCGAGTATGCGACGTCCCTGTCGCACGAGATCCGGAACGCGCTCACCGCCGTTCGCATCGACCTCCAGAGCGCAGAAGAAAAAACGCCGGCGGATGTGGCGGGCCGGCCGCTTGTCACGCGCGCGCTCAGGCACGTGAAAAATCTCGACGCCACGGTGACCCGCTCGCTGCAGCTCGCTCGCAGCGGACGCGCAGCCCGTCACCGCATTGACCTTCGCAACGTTCTCGTCGCCGCGACACGGAGCGCCGCGGGCACGTTCGCTGAGCGCGGCGGCATTCTGGAACCTGTCGCCAGGGGCAATGGACCCGTGTGGATCCGGGGCGAGGCGCCGGCGCTGGAGCAGCTCTTCTTGAACTTGTTATTGAACTCGGCGCAAGCGCTCCAGCCAGGTGGCAGCGCAGTGGTCACGCTGCATATTGATGGCGCGAGCGCGTGCGTCGTCGTGAGCGACAGCGGCAAGGGAATCTCTGCCGAAGACCTCCCGCGCGTACTCGACCCCTTCTTCTCGACGAAGGGTGATGGCACTGGACTTGGGCTCCCATTGGCGCGCCAGATCGCGGCGGCCCATGGTGGATCTCTGCGCATCGAAAGCGATGGGACCGAGGGTACGCACGTCGAGGTGCGCCTGCCCCTGGCTTGAGGGGCATTCAACTACGACCAGGAACTCCGGGGCGGCGATGTGACACATCACTCGCAGCTCGATAGCTTCGAACATGCAATACCCTCAGAGGTGGCCCAACCGGACCTCACAATGCCCACCAGGCGCACATTTCTGAAGACCTCCGCCGCCGTTGGCGGTGCCCTCGTGTCGGGGCTCACGCCGGGAGGCGTTCGAGCAGGCGGCGCGACACGCAGGGGCGACACCCGAGCCGGGCTCGAGGTTCTCGTCCTCGGCGGCACGGGATTCATCGGGCCGCATCTCGTGCGTCATGCGGTCACCCGAGGCCATCGGATCACCATTTTCACGCGCGGCCGCCACCAGGCGGAGCTGCCGGAGGGCGTAATCCACCTGCAGGGTGACCGGAATGGCCAGCTCGCGGCCCTCGAGGGAAAACGGTGGGACGCAGTAGTTGACGATTCCGCGACCAACCCCGATTGGGTGCAGCAATCGGCGAGGCTGCTCAAGGATGCCGTCAGTCAGTATCTGTTCACGTCCTCAACCGGCGTCTATTACCCGTACCTCACGCGCGGGATTGACGAGTCAGGGCCTGCGCGCACGGACTCGGACGATCCGAAAGACGGCTCGGCGAGTTTCGGCGTTGCCAAGGCGAAATGCGAGCGGGAAGTGCGACGGCAGTTTGGCAACCGCGCCCTCATCGTGCGCCCTACCTACATCGTCGGCCCGGGCGACACCTCAGACCGATTCCCGTACTGGCCCGTCCGCCTGGCGCGCGGAGGCGAGGTGCTCGCCCCGGGCAAGCACGACGATCCGTCGCAGTTCATCGATGTGCGGGACCTGGCCGAGTTCATGATCCGCCTCATCGAGGAGAAGCGCAGTGGCATCTACAACGTTGCGGGGCCGCGGTCGGCAATCACCATGCCGGAGTTTCTTGCTTCGGCGCGCGACGCCTTGAAGGCCGACGTGCAGTTCACCTGGGTGGACGACTACGAGTTCCTGGCCGAGCACAAGATTCACGATGCCATTCCGTGGGCAATGCTGAGGGGAAATGACTTCGGCATGATGTCGGTGAAAAGCGATCGCGCCGTCGGCCACGGACTGTCCTTCCGGCCGCTGGCTGCCACGGTTCGCGATACCCTTGCGTGGTGGCCCTCGGTGCCTGATGCGCGCCGGGCCGCGCCGCGATTCACGATCACACCGGAAAAGGAGGCCGCGGCGCTCGCCGCGTGGCACACGCGCAGGTCCGGGGCTCAGAAAGCGGGGAAATAGCGCCGACGGTCAGCGTTTGCCGCGGCTGGGCTACTCGTAGGCCAGGGCAGCGGACGTCGTGACCCGCATCGCCCTGAACGCCGGCCAGGCACACCCGGCCACGGACACGACCACCACCACGGCGAGCCAGCGCAGCACACCGCCGGGTTCGGGAAGCAGCGTGACGGGAACGGGAATCATGACGCGACCGAACGCGCGGCCGAGCACCACGCTCATTGGCACGGAGAGTGGAATGGCAATGGCCCAGCTTGCGACTGCAATGACCAGGCCTTCCACCTGCACCATCGCGAGAATGGCGTGGTGCTGTGCCCCAATCGCGCGCATGACGCCGATTTCACGGGTTCGCTCGAGAACAGAGAGGCTCATGGTCGCGGCGAGTCCCAGGCCCCCCACAACGATCATGAGCTGCGACATCACGCCCAGAAAGCCCGCAACCATCAGCAGGTGATCCTCGATCACGCGGCGGTTCTCCGAGAGCAAGTCGCTCGACTCGACGTCAATGCCACGTCGCGCCATCTCCGCGCGCACTCGCTGCACGATCTCGAGGGTTGACGCCGGCCCGCCCGGCGCGCGGGCAACGACCGCGCGATCAAACCGCCCGCCGCCGAGAATGCGAGCCAGCGCTTCGCGCGGCACCCAGGCGCTCGGGGTTGGCCCCGATTGAACCACGCCGACTACCGTCCATCGAGTGGGACGCCCGGCGATGATCAGCGTGACATCGCGGCCGGTTTTCAAGTCGGGATCGTCCTTCATTAAAGGCCGATTCACGACCAGCGCGTTCGTGTCCCCGGCAGTGAGCCATCGGCCGCTCTCGACGGCGAGCGCGAGCGCGCGCGACGGGAGCGGCGGCGCGACGACGGAAAATGTGTTGCCCATCGTACCATCCGGCCGGCTGACCGCCGCACGCCCGGCGCTCCATGCCTCAGCTCGCGCTACGCCCGGGACGCTCGCCAGTGCCGACTCGAGGCTGTCGGCCGGCCACGATCGTCCGAACCGGAGCACGATGTCATAGTGCTGGGAGTCGAAGATCAGGTCCACCGAACGGACAACTGATGCGCGGAGATTGATAGCCCCCAGATACACGGCTCCGCCCGTGGCCAGTGCGAGAAGGGTCAGCGCCATGCGCTGGCGCCGCCGGAACGCATTTCGAAGCGAGAGCAGGAGCGGCCGCGTGACACCACTGGCCCGGCCAAGCAGGAAGCCTGTGGAGCCGCTGCTCCGGCCGATACCGGAATCACGCAGTGCCTCGCTGACGGAGATTCGGCATCCACGCAAGACGGGGACGGCGGCCGCAACCACCGGCATCAGGATCCCGACGACAAGCTGGAGCGCGATAATTCCGGGCGGGATCGTGAATCCGGTGACGTCGAAATTGAGCACGCTGGCGGTGAACTGCGCATATGCCAGGCCGATTGCCGCGGCAGCCGGCAGCGCAACGGCCGAGGCGACGAGCCCCAGTACCAGGGCCAGACCAAGGTACATGCCGGCAATCTGTGCGCCCCGCGCTCCCACCGCCTTCATGACACCGATCTCGCGCACCTGTCCGGCGAGCATCGCTCCAATCAGGTTGACCACGAGGAAGCCACTCAACAGCAACGCCAGCACGCCAAAGGCGCCCTGCGTGAAGAGGAGTGAATCGATCTGCGCGGCATGGATGTGCCGGCCGGGAACCGGAACGTTCACGTCGGCAACGCGACGCCCGGTGCTCTCCACCACCCGCTTGACATCATCAGCCACGCGGCGCACTGCTGCCTGGTCGAGCGATCGATCGCGGACGACGACCTGCAGTTCGTTGAGCGACGAGGGCGCCCCGAGCCGCGCGAGGGTGCCCCGAGACACGAACCCGTACACCACGTGTTCCATCCAGCCGGGCGCGAGACCGACATCCCGGGCGATGCCCGTCACTTTCAGCGGCTCTGGCCCCGCATCACGCAGCTGAACCTCGAGTGAGTCGCCGAGCGTAACGCTGGCAAACTCGACGGAGGAGCGCTCAACCGCTATCTGGCCGTCGGCGGGAGGCCATACTCCAGCTTCGGGGTGCACGATGCCGATCCGGATGTTCGCCGGGTCGCCCGCGACGAACAGGACCGCGGTGCGCGGGCCGTTGGCCGTGCGTACGGCAGCGATCACCGTGCGCCGTGCTTGCGCGTCGCCGACCGCGGGCAGTGCGCGGACGCGCGCGATCAGCGCGTCGTCCACTGAATCGGTGCGGAAGGTTGCCGATGGGGGGTTGCTCGCGCGGAACTCCTCGCGGGTCACGCGCCGCAGCAACGACCACGTGTTGAGGACCGAGCCGGCGCCCGTGATGCCGATGGCGATGGCCAGCACGACGAGCACCGTTCGCGGTTTGTGCAGCCATACGTCGCGCAGGACCTTGTTCCAGCGGGGACTAGGCATTTCCCGCCGCGGCCGCTGGGACAATGCGGCCGTCCTCGAGTGTCACGGTGCGCGAGGCGAACCGTTGTGCGCCGCGCTCGTGCGTGACCATCACGAGCGTCTGCAGGGAGCCATCCTGAACGAGCCCGGCGAGGAGTTCCAGCATGGCCGCGGACGTCCGGGAATCGAGATTGCCCGTCGGCTCGTCGGCCAGGAGAAGTGCAGGCGAGTTCGCGAGCGCTCGCGCGACGGCCACCCGTTGCTGCTGTCCACCCGACAACGAGGCCGGCAGCTTGTCCACCTGATCGGCGACGCCAAGCCGCTCGAGCAGAGTCACCGCCCGCTCGCGCCGCTCGCGAGGCGGCCACATGCCGCAGAAATCCATCGGCAGCATCACGTTCTCCGCAGCGGTGAGCGTCGGCAGCAGCTGGAAGAACTGGAAGACGATTCCCACCGCGCGACCGCGCCACGCGGAGATCGCGCGTTCGGGGAGCGCGTGCACCGCCGTACCGTCAACGATCACCTCGCCGCGGGTCGGCCGGTCGATCCCCGAGAGGAGCCCGAGCAGCGTCGACTTGCCGCTGCCCGATTGACCAACCACTACCACGAACTCCCCCCGCGTGATGGTCAAGCTTACGTCGGCGAGCGCGGTGAACGGTTCGACAGCGCCGCGGTAGGTTTTGGTGACCCCTCGCATGGAGATCACCGGTCGCATTTCCGTGTTGAGGTTCATGCTCCCACGATAGGAATCGCGCGCCCATGAGCGCCATGGGGCCGGATGCCGTTCGGCTGCCTCGCCAACCCGTTGGGCGATTGTCGCCTTTTCAGCCGGGCAGGAGGTCGCATTCATTCCGTACGCCGACCACCCGCCCGGTCTCATTTGAGGAGGAGTTCATGAAGTCGCTACCCGTTGCCGGATTGCTTGCGCTGATCGTCGTACCCGCCATTGTTACCGCTCAGCACGCGGGAGCGGGGGCGCCACCGGCGGTCACCGCGCCGCATGAAGCCACGCAGTTCGATTTTCTCGTTGGCGAATGGGAACTCGTGGTTCAGCCCGCGGCGACGGGTCTCGCTGCCAAGCTTCACGGCGTGCCCCGGCTAACCGGCACATGGAAGGCCGCGCGCGCGCTGGACGGCTGGGGGATAGAGGACGACCTCCGGATCAGCGACGCATCGGGCAATCCACGCGCATTCTCCCACGCCGTCCGCGTGTATGACGCCGCAGCGCGGCACTGGAACAGCTCCTCGCTCGATGTGTATCGCGCGAGCTTTGTGTCTGCCACCGCCGAGTGGAAGGACGGCCAGATGGTCGTCACCTCGCGCGGAACGGACGGGGACGGCCGCGCATACGTGTCGCGCTCCCGCTACTACGAGGTCTCGCCCACCAGCTTTCGCTTCCAGCAGGATCGTTCGCTCGACGACGGACGCACCTGGAGCGACGCGGTTCTCAAGATCGCGGCCAAGCGCGTACGTTGACACATGCCCCGCGCCTGGGTCTGGCTGCAGCTGATCATTGGGTGGGTTCCGATGTGGGCGCTGTTCACGATGCTGATCGTGACCGTGCATCCCGATGCGCAGCTTTCCTGGGCAGTGTCCATCGCGTTCCGGATGATCGTGGCCGCCGCGGCGCTCGGACTGATCGTCCGCCGGTTTGCGCTTCGCTTCCGATGGCCCCAGCCCTTTCGGCTTACCTTTATTGCGGTGCAGGCCCTGGCCGCGACCGCGTATGCGGCGGCGTGGCTGGTGCTGAACAGCCTGGTCGAGAGCATGCTGCACGGCAGGCTGGTGATTTCAGTGGGCGCCGGGATCGTGCCCTTTCTCGTGATCGGTGTCTGGTTGTACGTCATGCTTGCCGGAGTGACGTATGCGACCCATGCCACAGAGCGCGCCGCGCGCGCCGAGGCGAGCGCGGCGCGATCGCAGCTTTCCGCGTTGCGATCTCAGCTGAATCCTCACTTCCTCTTCAATGCGCTGCACACGGTGGTGCAGCTCATTCCCCGCGAGCCGCGCCGCGCGTCGCAGGCGGCCGAGCAGCTGGGCGGATTGCTGCGAGAAACCATCAGTGAAGATCGCGATCTCGTATCGTTTACCGAGGAACGCTCATTCGTCGAACGGTATCTTTCCGTGGAGCAGCTGCGCTTCGGCGGCCGGCTCGAGGTCCGTTTCGACATTGACGCCGATGCCGGGCAGGCGCTGATCCCTTCATTCGCATTGCTGACGCTGGTGGAAAACGCAGTTCGCCACGGCGCAGAACCGAACATGGAGCCGACCGCCGTCACCGTATCGGCGCGCGTGGCGGACCATGCACTCACGGTGATCGTCCGGGACACGGGTGTCGGGGCGCGCGCCCCGTCCGGCGGCGGCAGCCATGGCACTGGCCTCGAACGCCTGCGCGAACGGCTCGAGGCGCTGTATGGGGGGCGCGCTGCGCTCGAGCTGAGCGCGGGAATCGGGCGCGGGTTCACGGCATCGCTCACCATTCCCCAGAATCCGGAGTGAAGGTCTCCGCACTCATTGCCGATGACGAACCCGCCGCCCGCACCGGGCTGCGTGACATGCTTACGGAGGTGAACTGGGTGACCTGTGTGGGTGAAGTGGCGAACGGACCGGCCGCGGTCGAGGCGATCAATGCCCTACGTCCGGAGCTTGTATTCCTGGACATCCAGATGCCCGGCCTGTTGGGGACCGAAGTGCTGCGACGCGTTCAGCACCAGCCATTCGTCGTCTTCACAACCGCTTATGGGCAGCACGCGGTGACGGCGTTCGAAATCGGAGCGCTCGACTATTTGCTGAAACCGTTCGGTCCCGAGCGACTCGCCACTGCGCTCGAACGCGTGCGGGCGGCGTTCGGCGAGCCGAACGCCATTCCGGCACTTGACCGGCTGAGCGAGGCGCTGAGCAGCGGGCCAATGAGCCGCCTGTTCGTGCGCTCCGGCCGGTCCATCATTCCAGTGGCGGTGGATGGCGTGGCGTGGTTCGAGGCGCTTGGAGACTATGTCGCCGCGCACGTTGGGCGCAGCCGGCATATGCTGCATCTCTCGCTCAATCGTCTCGAAGCGCGCCTGGACCCCAAGCGGTTTTCACGTATCCATCGCACCCATATCGTCAACCTCGAGCACGTCAAGGCGTTCCGTCGTGACGGAAAGGGACACCTGAACGCGGAGCTTGCCGACGGAACGCGTCTCGCGGTCAGCCGGAACCGGGCGCGGGCGATTCGGAGTCTGGGAGCTTAGGAGGTTCTCCGCGACGGAGTTCGCCGATTATCCGTAACGTCTAGCGATGATAACGCGCCCGCTGTGCGATGGCAGTTCGTTTGGCTCGAGTGCTCCACGCCTCTGCCAGAATGCTCGGGGAGTGATGACGAGCCGGCCTGCGAGCGGCCACCCCGCCTGGTAAATCGATTGTCTCGCCGAGCAGCGCGCGCTTGAAATCCTTCATGGACTGGAAGCGGTCGGCCGGCACTTTCTCCAGCGCCCGTCGCACGACCATTTCGACGTGCGCAGGGACGCTAGCCCGCACGATCCGGATGGACGGCACAACCTCGAGTGCGTGTCGCGCCAGGACGGATACCGCATTCGGGCCCGTGAATGGCGCCTGGCCAACCAGCATCTCGAAGAGCATGCATGCAAGCGAGTACAGATCGCTCCTCGCATCGACCTTATCGCCGGCGGCCTGCTCGGGACTCATGTACGCCGCCGTCCCGAGCGAAATCCCTTTGTCAGTCAAACGATCGCCATTACCGCTGTTCGCGCGACTGGCGATTCCGAAGTCCGCTATGATCGCATGGCCGGCCCGCAGCAGCACGTTTTCGGGCTTGATATCGCGGTGAATAACGCCCGCCGCGTGCGCGTGATCCAGCGCGTCTGCTACTTCAGCAGCGATCTGAATCGCATCGGCAACCGAAAGTTGGGTCTCGCGCTCGAGTCGCTCGCGAAGGGACTCGCCGTCGATGAGCGGCATGACATAGTACAGAAGTCCGGCGGTTTCGCCCGAATCGTAGACCGGGACAATGTTTGCATGTGAGAGGTGTCCGGCGGTATGGATCTCCCGCGCGAAGCGTTCCGCACCAAGCGTGGCCGCGAGTTCCGGGCGTAGCACCTTGATAGCCACCATGCGATCGTGCCTGGCGTCGTGCGCACGAAACACCCTCGCCATCCCCCCAGCACCTATCTGCGCATCGACTCGGTACCGGTGCTGAAGACCGGCACGGAGCTGATCGAGCAGGGAATCCACCGGGTTTGGCACGGGATCGAGACGATGTGAGTGGGTTGTGGAGGGCTCAGCTACCGTTGTTCGCATCCCCGGATGGGCACACACCGTGCCGAAAGACCGAATCGTGTTATGTGATTACGGTCCAGTGGCTTGCATGAAGGGGGTGGAACCGTCAGCGCGCGGAAATCTGCGTGGACGTTGCAATGGGGAGTACGAAATGTTACACCGGCGTGGGACTCAAGCGGAACCGCGGCACCCATCGGCCAGCACTCACCTGGCCGGCTTGCTCGACGGCGGCACCATCTCGTTCAGCCGCATGTACGTCACGATGTTGCCGTAGTGCTCGTTGTTGTGCATGGCGTTCATCATGAGTGTGTAGAGCCGGGTACGTTGCTTGCCGAACAGGTTCACGCTGGCAGTCGCCGCGGCATCAGACTGCGCGTATGCCCGCTCGCAGTAACTGCTGGATGAGCGCAGCGCCTCGATGAGCGCCGCCTTTGTCTTGGCGGTCTTTTCGACGGCATCCTCAGCGGGCGGCTTCTCGCCCATTGCCGTCGCGCAGAACATGGATTGGGCGCCGGCGACGTGTCCGATGAGCTCGCCGAACGACCGAACGGCGGGCGTCGGCTTGTAGTCATATTTGCTTTCGGGAATGTCGACAGCGGATTGCATGATGTACCCGGTCGCCTCCTTCCACAGCTCACGGGCGTCAGCAACTGCCGATGACGCGGATTTTGCCTGGGCAAGCAAGGGGCCGGCTGCACATGCGAGAAGGAAGAGTGAACGGGTCATGGGGCCTGGTGGTGAGGGGGGTTGTGGTGCGACGACGCGACCGCGCCGACGCGCGTGGCTAGGCATCGATCTATCTGTGTCGCGCGCCCTGTGCAAGGTCCAGATGCTGGCGCATCGCACTGCGTGGCGCCATACTTGCCCGCGGTCAAGCCACGCTCTCTGACCATCCCCCCACCAGCCCGCTCATGCATCGACACGCCCTGTACGCCGCGCTGTTTCCGCTGGCGTTCTTCAACGCCGGGCCGTTAACGGCGCCAGGGCCGCTGCCGATTTCCCCCAACGACAACCGCCAGTCCGCCGGTACACTCGAGAATGGCGTGCTGACCGTGCGGTTGGAGACGCGCACCGGCCTGTGGCGCCCCGAAGGTGAACAGGGGCGCGCGGTGGAGGTTGCGGCGTTCGCCGAAGAGGGGAAGGCCCCGTCATCACCGGGGCCGCTCATCCGCGTGCGCACCGGCACGGAGGTGCGCGTGCGCCTGCACAACACGTACGAGAAGCCGCTCACCGTGTTCGGCTTTGGCAAGGCGCAGGGTTTGCCCTATAGCGCGATTATCGCGCCGCACGCTACGGCCGACCTGAGCTTCAAGGCAACGGCGGCCGGCACGTTCTTCTACAAGGCGAGCCGGAGCGATGACCCGCTCTCGAGGACGGCGAGCGAGGACCAGCAGCTCAATGGAGCGATTGTCGTCGATCCGCCGAACGGGTCACCACCCGACCGTGTGTTGGTTATCTCATGGTGGTCAGTGGTCGATTCGACGAGCCCCTCGGGACTCGCCCGTTCGACAATGGCGATCAACGGACTGTCGTGGCCTCACACCGAACGGCTCGACTACACCCAGGGCGACTCGGTCCACTGGCGGGTGATCAATCTCTCGGACCTTGATCACCCGATGCACCTGCACGGTTTCTATTTTCGGCTGGATGCGAAAGGCGACGGGGTGACCGACTCGCTCTACACGCGCGACCAACAGAGGATGGAGGTCACGGAAGTCATTAGTCCGTTCACTACGATAGCACTGTCGTGGCAGGCGGAACGGCCGGGCAACTGGATATTCCATTGCCATTACGCCACGCACATCTCGAGCATCGCCGCCCTGGACATGGACAAGGGCGTGCTCGACGAATCGATGCTCCAGCACCACGCGTCCGACCGGCCCCACCAGATGTACGGACTGGTGCTGGGCATTCGTGTGGCGTCTCGCGGCATGCTGGCCCCTTCCCTTGAGACCCCCCGCGCGATTCGCCTGCTGGTGCGCGAGAAACCGCGCGTTTACGGAGATCAGGCGGGATTTTCATTCGTGATGGGAGGGACCTCGGACGAAGCAAATCCGGTCGCGATGCCGGTGCCAGGGCCGACACTCATTCTCGAGCGCGGCAAGCCGGTCGCGATCACGATCGTTAACAAGTCCACCGACCGCGCCGCCGTGCACTGGCACGGAATCGAACTCGAGAGCTATCCCGATGGCGTGCCGGGATGGAGCGGCGCGGGGAATAACATGCTGCCGTCTATTGGACCGGGGGATTCACTCACGGTGCGCTTCACGCCTCCGCGTGCGGGAACCTTCATGTACCACTCTCACTTCAACGAGGCGCATCAGATCAGCGGCGGGCTGTACGGACCGATTATTGTAGTCGAACCCGGCGAGCGCTTCGACCCGGCGAGGGACAAGCTTCTGTTCTTTGGCACCGCCGGTTTCGGGGCGAACCCGGTATTTGGCCCGTTCCCCCAGTTTCTGCTGAACGGCGAGACCCAGCCTGCACCGATGAACCTCGAGGTCGGGCGGCGCTACCGCTTTCGCCTGCTCAACCTCGCGGGCGACATGCCGCTCGTCGTGTCACTGAACTCGGGCACGGCGCCCGTCACGTGGCGCCCCGTGGCCAAGGACGGCTACCCGCTGCCGCCATCGCAGGCCGTGCCGCGTTCCGCAACGCTGCTCTTCGAGCCGGGAGAGATCTACGATTTCGAGTACACGCCGGAGGTCGCTGGCGACCTCACCCTCACGTTCGGGCCGACGCAACCGCCGCCGGGCTCGCCGCCGCCGCCTCCCATCTTCTCACCGCTCCCGCCCGTCGTCACCGTGCAGGTCCATGTGCGTTGAGCGGCGTTCCTCCAGCCGACCGCGGTCAACATCGCGTGGCGCGATGGCTATTTCGGCCGCGCCCTTTCGTACTGCCTGGGCCATTCGATGGCGGCCCCGAGCGTGTGCGCGGCCAGCAACGGAAAATGCGGCTGCCTTAACAGCTCACGCGCCAGAAATACCATGTCTGCGCTGCCGTCCCGAATGATCGCTTCTGCCTGTTCCGCCCGGGTAATCATCCCGACCGCTGCCGTCGCAACCTCCGCTTCTCGTCTCACGCGGCGCGCAAACGGCACCTGATACCCGGGACTCAGCGGAATCCGCGCCCCCGGCACCACGCCCCCCGACGAACAATCGATCAGGTCCACTCCGCTCGCCTTGAGCCATCTGGCCAGTTGGACCGAATCGTCCACTGCCCATCCCCCATCCACCCAATCGGTAGCCGAAATGCGCACGAGGAGCGGATAGTGCTCCGGCCACACGGCGCGCACGGCGCGCACCACCTCCAGCGTGAGCCGCGCCCGATTCTCGAGTGATCCTCCGTACCGGTCCATCCGATGATTGGCCAGCGGAGAGAGAAACTCCTGCAGGAGATATCCATGGGCGGCATGCAACTCGATCACGCGAAAGCCGGCCTCGAGCGACCGCGCTGCGGCCGCCCGGAACGAGTCAATCACGTGCCGAATTCCGTCTTCGTCCAGTTCCTTCGGCTGCGGAAACTCGGCCGAAAACGGAATGGCACTCGGCGCCAGCACATTGGTCCACCCGCCCTCTTCTACCGGGACAGCACCTTTCTTCACGTCCCATGGCCGCCACGTGCTCGCCTTGCGCCCGGCGTGAGCGAGCTGGGTGCCGGCTACCGCGCCTTGCCCATGAATGAATTCCGTAATCTTCTGCAGGAACGGAACGTGCGCATCGCTCCAGATGCCGTGATCCCACGGGCTGATCCGCCCTTCCGGCGTCACGGCGGTTGCTTCGGTCATCACCAGGCCGGCACCGCCGGTCGCGAACGCGCCCAGATGCACGAGATGCCAATCGTGCGCGAAGCCGTCCGGACTGGAATATTGGCACATCGGCGAGACGCCTATCCGATTCCTGAGCGTCACGCCACGCAACGGCAGCGGAGTAAACAGCTTGCTCACGGCATGATCTCCCACTCGAAAGTAGGCCCGATTTGGACGAGCGACCCCTGATCGCAGGGCGAACCCCTCGTTGATAAAAGGTATCGTTTATTGTTTGAGTATCGTTCCCACGCGAGAAGCGCGGGAACGACGTAGCACGTTTGGGGGATCGCCGGTGCCGGTGCGCGCGGCTACATTCCCGACCCAAGGTCTTCTGCCGCAACCACCTACTTTTCTGACCAGAGGCGCGCCTCCCATGCCGACTTCCCCCCCGCGACGCTCGGGCGCTGTGCTCCTGCTTGCCCTCGCAATCGCGGGTGCGTGCACCTCGAAGGGAGACGGCGGCACCGGGCCGGTGAACAACCCGGCTATCGCCCTCAGTCTGAGCCCGACGAGTGCCTCGGTCCCGCAGGGAGGCATGACCACCGTAACGGGGACGATCACGCGGAGCGGTGGCTTCTCCGGAGATGTGTTGCTGACGACCACCGGTAACCCGGCAGGCGTCACGCCATCGGTCGGCAACATCACCACGTCGGGCGGGATCACCACGGCGACCATCCCGCTTCAGGTCGGCGCGGCCGTCCCCACGGGGACATATACGATCACGGTCACGGCCACCGGTTCAGGCGTCACGGCGGCCACGGCGACCTTCACGCTGACGGTCACGCAGGGCGGCAGTTACACCATGGTAGCGGCGCCGACGGCGCTGTCCCTTGCGCCCGGCGGCTCCGCGCCCGTCACGCTGACCTTTGTCTTTACGAACCTCACCGCCGGCGTGGCGCTGACGCTCGAGGCGCCGACCGGCGTCACGGGCATCACGGGCGTCTTCAATCCGCCGTCGCCGGTAACGGGCCCGACCACGACGCTCACGGTCACGGTGGGCGCTGCCGTCGCGCCCGGGACCTACCCCCTCACGGTGCGCGGAAAAGTCGCCGGTCTGGCCGACGTCACCGCAGCGATCAGTCTCACCGTGGTCGCGCAGAGCTACACCCTCTCGCTCATGCCACCGACGCTGTCCATTGCGCAGGGGGGATCGGCCACCACCACGGTGACGCTCAATCGCACGAACTTCACCGGCCCCGTGGCGCTCACGCTGGAAGCGCCGGCCGGGGTGACGGGCATTACGGGCACCTTCAATCCGACGCCCGCCGCGGCGGCGGCGACCGGCGCCAAGGCGTCCGGGACCGCCAATGCTGTCACTTCCACCACGTCGACCCTCACAGTGACCGTCGCCAGCACGGTCGCGCCCGGCGTCTATGCCCTGAAGGTGCGGAGCAAGAACGCCGCCCTCGCCGATGTCACGGCCGACCTCAGCCTCACCGTCGTCGCCGGCGTGATCGCCAATGGCAAGATCGCGTTCAAAGATGGCAGCGACGCGATCTGGACTGTCAATCCAGACGGCACCGGTCTCTTGCAGCTAACCCCTGGATTTCCACTTGGCGCCGCCTGCACCGCGGCCGATGAGGAGCCGCGCTGGTCACCCGACGGCACCAAGATCGTGTTCACACGCACCAAAGACGGCAGTCAGGACATCTGGGTGATGAACGCCGACGGCTCCGGCCAAACGCGCCTGACCAACGACGGGGATGGGAAATGCGAAGATGATGTGCCGAACCGAACGTGGAGTGAGAACCCCTCGTGGTCGCCCGACGGCAGGAAGATCATTTTCACCAGCGCGCGCGCGTCCGGGGGTTTTGTCGAGGCCCTCTGGATCATGAACGCCGATGGAACGGGGCAAACCCTCCTGTTGTCGATGGCGGGCAGTCTTGTGAGCGAAGCATTCTACTCCCCGGACGGAAGGAGTATCGCCTTTCACGTCGAGCCGATCGCCCCGACACCTGCTCTTCAGTGCGACGGCATTGCAAGCGGCGGCGAGATCTGGGTAATGAACGCCGATGGCACGAATAAGAGGCGCCTGACCACGACCGCCAACTGCAGTTTTGACGAGAACCTGTCGTGGTCACCCGATAGCAGGAAGATCGCCTTCGGGCGCTGCGCCCAACTCAGCCCGGCCGGCTGCGGCGTCGGCGGCGAGGAAATCTTCATCATGAACAGCGACGGCACGAACCAGATTCAGCTCACGAGCAATTTCGCGGGATTCAACTCGGAGCGCCCGTCGTTCTCGCCCGACGGCACCAAGATCCTCTTCGCCAATGGAGCTAATGGCGACAGCATCTGGTTCATGAACGTGGACGGAAGCGCGAAGGTGCCTGTCGGCACAGGTGCGCAAAGCGCCGGCCAGCCCAGCTGGCAGCCGGTCTTCCGGCCGACCGCTCGACGCTAATCAGCACTCGCGGCGTAGCAGGGTCTTCGCCGGCGGCTGCCCCGAAAGGGGCGGCCGTTCGCGCGGGGGAGCCGGCGGCGACCTTTTTCACGCTGGAAGCGGCGACCGGCGCCAACGCGTCAGCGACTGCCAGTGCCGTCACGACCACCACCTCGACCCTCACGGTGACCGTCGCCAGCACGGTCGCGCCCGGGGTCTATGCCATGAAGGTGCGGGGAAAGAACGCCGCCCTCGTTGACGACGAACTGCAGTTCCGGCGAGAACCTGGCGTGGTCGCCCGATGGCACCAAGATCGCCTATGGCCATTGCCCCAGGCTCGTCAACAACGCCGAGTGCGCCGAACCGGCGCGGCTACTCGCCGATAGATCCGGATATCCCTGTGATGAAGGCTCGACGCTAGTTCACGGGCGCGCGTAGCAGGGTCTTCGCCAACGGCACCCCGAAACGGGAGCGGCGTGCTTGCGTTCAGGACAGCGTGACACGCGCCGCCGCGGTGATGGCGGTTATCTCGCGCTGGCCCGTTCCGCCCGAACGTACGTCAGCCACCTGTGCGTGTCCTCGACCTCGCCGCGTGCCACCTGCAGGAATGCCTGCTGCAGCTGCGTCGTGATCGGGCCCGGCTTCCCTTGCCCGATGGTGATGTGGTCGACGCTTCGCACAGGGGTCACTTCCGCCGCCGTACCGGAGAAGAAAATCTCATCGGCCATGTACAACATCTCGCGTGGCATCGGCTCCTCGCGCACCGGAATCCGCGCATCCCGCGCGAGGGTGAGTATGGTGGCGCGCGTGATGCCGTGCAGGAGCGTCCCGTTGATCGTCGGCGTGTACAGTGTGCCGTCGCGCACAAGAAACAGATTCTGGCCGGAGCCTTCGCTGAGCATCCCGTCGGGCCCGAGTGCAATTCCTTCCACGAAGCCGTTCATCATTGCTTCCATCTTGATGAGCTGGCTGCTGAGATAATTGCCGGCGAGTTTCGCCATCGAGGGAATGGTGTTCGGCGCCATGCGATTCCAGCTCGACACGCACGCGTCTATCCCGGTCTCCATCGCGCCGGCGCCCAGCGGAGCATCCCACGGCCAGCAGGGGAGATATATCTCGATCGGAGCGTCGAACGGAATCATTCCTGTCGCGCCGTATCCGCGCACGACCATGGGGCGCATGTAGCAGGCCGGCACATTATTGCGCTCGACAAGTTCGCAACACGCAGCGACCAGTTCGTCTACGCTGTACTTGAGCTCCATCCGGTAGATGCGACACGAGTTGACCAGCCGCTGCAGATGGTCCTCGAGCCGGAAAATCGCCGGTCCCCGCGGTGTCGCATAGCAGCGGACCCCCTCGAAGGCCGAGGAGCCGAACTGGAGCGAGTGGCAGAGCACGTGAACCTTGGCGTCTGCCCAGGGGACGAACTGCCCGTCATGCCAGATCCATTCAGTCTCGGAGAGTGTGGGCATCGAGTGCTCGCGCGGGTGTACGGGATAGGCCGGCACAGCCATGATGCCGGGGGCGTTCCGAAAACTAGGGAGCCAGCGCAAATAGGGCCATCCGGCAGTCGCGCGGCCGTCAAGGCACGTGCGGAGCCGGTGCGAGCAGCGACCAATGCGCATCTCGAAGCCGCCAGCCGACGGCCCGATGCTCTGCAAGGCCCGTGAAGAAGCCGATCTCTTCAACGCGGCGGCCCGCCGTATCCACCCGTAGTTCGTAGTAGGGAGCCGCGAGCATGGCGAGGCCAGGTGCAAGTGCATCCACACGCAAGCCATCGCCCCAGCGGAGCTCGATATGCGCTATTGCCCGAACGAGACCCGGTATGGCGCGCGCCGCAGCGTCGCCATTGGGAAACACGATGCGTCCCTCGGATGCCATGAAGAACGCCGCGTCATCCAGCAGGAACCCGCGCCACGCGCCCGGTCCTTCCTGTGTGATGCCTCGGGCGACGCTCGCGGCAAAGTCGCGAACACTGTCGTCGATCGCGGCCGCTCGTGCCGGATCAAGGCCGGAAGCCCGCTCGCCGCGAGCTGCTGGCGGCCTCGGCTGAACGTCACACGAGGCCAGAACGATTGCCGTGGCGGCCCAGACCAGGTGCCAGTTTCGCACGTCTCCTCCCGCGAAATTCGACATACTGCGATATACTGCCAAGATGCGGAATAAACATCTCACACGGCCGTCCGGCGCGGTCATGCTGGCTGGCCTGCTCGTGGCGGCAGCCGGCTGTCCGGACGGCTCAACCATTACCAGGCCACCGGGCGGCGTGAAGAGTGTCACCGTGGCCTCGTGGTCGCCCCTCTCGGCCCTTCCGAATTCGTACCTGAAAGCGCTCGGCACCGTCCGCGGATTCTGGAGCCCGGCCGCGAGCCCCGTGTATGCCGTGACCGATCTCGGCTTCGTCGGAGCATGGAATGGCGTAGCCTGGACCGTGGCGGACAAGGTCGAGAATGCTTCTTTCGGCGCCGTGGGCGGGTCCAGCGCGCGGGACGTCTACGTCGTAGGCAGCGTCGGCACCGTCCGGCACTTTGACGGGAGCGGGTGGTCGGCCATGACGACGCCGACCTCGAACGCGCTCCTTGGCGTGTGGGCCAGTTCGGCGGGGCGCGCGTTCGCGGTCGGCACGGGGGGCACGATCCTTCGTCTGGCCGGGGGCACCTGGACGTCCATGACATCCGGATTCACCGGGACCCTGTGGAGCGTGTGGGGCTCGAGCGAGACGAATGTGTTTGCGGTTGGCGACAGTGGCGTGGTGCTCCGGTTCAATGGTATGACGTGGTCACGAACCACGATCAATGGCGCGCCATCGCTGTTCGGCGTGTGGGGGCGCGGAACGTCGTTTGCCGTGGCCGTGGGATTGCGCGGCACAATCGCCACATGGAATGGCACGAGTTGGGAGATGACGGGCTTGAGTGTCACGGCGCAGAATCTCTATGCGGTGAGCGGCGACAGCGCCACGGGAAACATGGTTGCCGCGGGTACCAATGGTGCGGTCCTGCTGGGATCTGCCGCCGCGCCAACCGCATGGAGCAGTTCGACTCCGCCGCTGAACAACGCCCCGTTTTTCTCCGCGTGGCGCAACGACGCGGTAGGCGTTCTTGCCGGCACCAGCGAAACCGGAGTCGTGCTCCGGTCTCCCACGGGTGCATGGTCCATCGCGACATTCGCGCCGCAACTGAACAGCGTCGCCGCGGTCAACGCGACCGCGGCGTTCGCGGGCGGCGACTTCGGGACGTTTGCACAGCTCTCGAACGGGACATGGCAGACGCAGTTCGGGGTGGGCGGTAACTACGAGTATCTGCTGCGGCTCTACGCCGCGTCGCCCACGCGGGTGTACGGCACCCGCTTCTCGAGCATCTCGCGCTTTGATGGCACCAGCTGGTTCGCCCAATACGCGCCCGGCGACACAAGCTGGCTGGCCGTGGGGGGAACAGGTCCGGCGGACATCTTCGCTGCTGGCGCCGGGGTATTCGCGCGCTACAATGGGACGGCTTGGACATTGCCGGCGGCAAATCCGGTGGGGCCAGCGGACATCATATGGAATTTCGCCGGCGCGCCTTCGCTCGTGCTTGGCGTCGGCTGGACCAGGAGCGGTTTTACTCTCGTGCCCTTCATCATTCGATGGCGCTCAGGAAACTGGGATCGCATCCCGGTGCCTGCAGGATACCTCCTGTTCGGCGTCTCCGTTGTGGACTCGCTCACCGCGTTCGCCGTCGGCTCGCAGGGCGCGATCTACCGCTACGACGGAGTCGCCTGGACGCCGATGAACTCTGGAACCGGCGCGAATCTCAATGGCGTATGGGCCGTCTCGGCGAGCGAAGCATACGCGGTGGGCGATGGCGGGGTCGTATTGCAGTGGAACGGCTCGGTATGGTCGTCCATGCAGTCGGGGACGACGGCATCGCTGCAGTCGATCAGCGGCATTGCGGGCTCTTACGGAGTCGCCGTCGGCGAGGGCATGACCATCCTGATGGGTCGCCCGGCGCTCTCAGCAACTCGTGCATTTGCAGTGCGCAGCCTGCCGGCCACTCTGGCGGGGCGCAGCGTGGGAAGCCAGGCGATACGTGGCGCGGCGCATGGGCGAACGGTGTTCAAATGAAGAGTTCCATGTCGTTCGTGCGAATCTTGAACCCGAGCCGCTCGTACATCGCCAGGCCTTCCTTCGTGGAGTGCAATCGGATCCTTCCGAGGTATCGGTGCCGTGCGGCCGCGACGACAGCCTTCATGAGTGCCGAGCCGATGCCGCGGCGCCGCCAGTCCGGAAGAATGAAGAGTTGCGCGACGTAGCCTTCCAGCGAAGACCGATTCTGTGGTGATGGCAGGCGCGGAACGATTTGCATGGCGGCAGACCCGGCCAGATCGGCTTGTCCTGAGGTGGCGATCCATGCAAGGCAACTTCCGTTGGCAATGCCATCCACGAAAGCTTTGCTGATGGCGAACGCCAGCGAAGCGGCGGCATCCCCAGGAGGGATGTCCCCCGCCTCGCGGTAGAGTGCGATGCGATGGGCGACGAATGTGTCCGCGTCGCCGGCATGGGCGGGCCGGATCACGTGCTCCGTCATGCCGGTCGCGTGCGCAGCTCCTTTCTGATCACGAGCTTGAGTCCCGACCATTGCTCGTCGATCGCGCACACCTTCACATCGACAAATCCCATCGGCAGCGCAACCTCGCGGATGGTGTCCTCGGTGATGTCCGTTGGCACCCGTGCGGCCTTCTTCGGCCACGAGACCCATACGGCGCCATCCTGCCTCAGCTTGCGCCGGAGCGAACGAAGTGCCTTGGCCAACTCACCCTTCTTCGTCGCGAAGAGGTGCACGATATCCGTGTCCCCGGTGAGGCGGGAGACGATCCTCACCCCGTCTGGCAAGGGCGCTACGAGCTGCAGGTAATCCTTCGGTGCGTGCGAGAGCAGAATCGTGCGTCCCGGCGTGATACCCAGCTTCTGGGCGAGTGGCGTGCCTGAGTATCCGGCCATTGGGGGTGTGAGTTCAGGGTTGGTGGACAGGAACACGAATCGCGAGCGCCGAGGTCGCGTCACAGGCGGCGCGCAATCACCGCGGTAACCAGCGCCGTCACTCCAATTCCAACGAGGATCCTCCCGAGCACCATCGTGTTCGCATTGCTGCCAAGCTTGCGGCCACGCCGCTCTGTGTAGGACACGACCACGGAGTCGCGACGCGTGAGCTGCCAGATCTGGCCGGAGCCGATGGGTGTCTCGCGGCTCCACACCCTGAGCGTGTCGCCATTGCGCAATCCCGTGCGAATCGAGTCGAGCCAATCCAGGCGTCGCGACTCCAGCGTATAGGCCAAACCGCCGATAGTGAACTCGAGATATGGCGCGCCTCCCCCCTTGCTTCCGCTGTACCGGTGCAATCTGGTGCCGGCCAGGCGGCCGATGTTGCGCTCCAGCTGGTCGAGGCGGGGCGGATCATCGATGGCGTTGAGGCCGATGAGAGCGAGCCCGGTCCCGCCCATCACCAGGGCCGTGACGAACAGTATCGAGGCCAGGCCGCTTATCCTGACGCGGCGCTGGATCACGATGCGCATCAGGGTCCGGTCGCGTTCCACCCCTGTCTCGGGCTCCCGCGAAGAACTGCGCTCCGGCGACATGTGCCAAGTGTGCGCGATCGCCGGGATCGGGTCAATGCGGTGCCGGCGCCACCCACGCCGGCGTGGAGCTCATTTTTTTCAGGAGATTCTTTGAGTGGTGACCGCATCGATGACGGCCCGGTGGTACGCTACCTGGTGCTCGAGGAACGCCCGGTCCAAGTCGGCGCCCTCGGTTGCCCGCTGGCCGCCGCCGGGGCGCGAGTGCCCGCTACAGATATGGCTGCGCCAGTCGAACGACCCCATCCCGTAACCGGATCGCCAGGCTGCGTCCTTCCAGTTCCGCGACTGTCAGGCGGCGTGCGCCCGCCATTTTTGCGTCGAATACCGCCCCCAGCCGTCGCCCGAGATCCGGCGAGTAACACTCCACGTTGTACTCGAAGTTGAGGCGCAGGCTGCGCGGGTCCCAGTTCGCCGATCCAATCAGGCACCACGTGTCGTCCACGACGAACAACTTGGAGTGGTCGAAGGGCGGCCGGGTCAGGAGCACCCTGCACCCGAATCGCACGATCTGGTCGAGCTGCGCAGTGGCAGCCCATTGCACCAGCCGCAGATTGCCGTGCTCAGGCAGCACAATCTCCACACGAACTCCGCGAAGCGCCGCCACGCGTAACGCATTAATCAGCGCCGTGTCGGGCAGGAAATACGGTGTCGCAATGCGGACGGATCGTTTTGCCTGCGCCAACGCGCCGAGCAGGGTGAGCAACAGCGTCTCGTAGTTTTCGTCCGGACCGTCGGGAATTCCCCGCGCGAGCATCTCACCCGCAGGTTCGAGATGCGGAAACCAATGGGGTCCCGCGAGCTGCTCGCCGGTGGTGAACGACCAGTCGAAAGCCACCGCGCGCATGAGCTGTTCCACCACCGGCCCTCGAATGCTGAAATGGATGTCCTGCGTACACTCGGGCGCCTCGAGGGAAAGGAGACATCCATCGCGGATGTTCAAGCCGCCGCAGAAGGCCACCTCGCCATCCACGACCAGCAGCTTGCGATGATTCCGCAGGTTGAAATAGGGATGCCGCCACGAGAGGAACGGCGGGAGAAATGT
>DASZZO010000234.1:0-17026 GCA_035544915.1 Gemmatimonadaceae bacterium
CCCTTGCCTGAACACCAAGCGGCGCCGGAAAGAAGTGGCGCTCCGTCCGTTCGGTGACGCGGGAGCGATCGTCGCCGCCGCTCACGAGATAGCCCGTGCGGGATTTCAGCAAGACCACCTGGTCCTCACCGAGGACGGTGCCTCCCGCGCGCGCGAGGGCCAGACAGGTTGTGCTCTTGCCGGCCCCCTTGTCTCCGACGAAGAGACATACTTCACCATCAACTTCCACGGCTGCCGCATGGAGGATAACGCGGTTCAGATGAAAAAGGATCTTGTGGACCATCACGCCGAAGTGCACGCACATCGCCGGAAAGGGAACGTCGTCGCGCAGCACGGTGATCCGGATATCCACCGGGTGCGTGTTCAGCGCGAGCTCGGCGCGCAGCGCGTCCGTTGCGATGGTGGGACGCTCGGGCGTGCCGCCCAGCCTGAGTGAGTTGGAGTCGATCGTCGAGCTACTGCCCCCGCCGGCGGAAACGGGCGGCCCCTCGATGACCAGGTCGAACTGCCGCCGAGCTTCCGGGTCAGCAGGGAGTGAGGGGAGTCCAACGCCGAAAACCAGCCTCAGCGCATCTATATAGTCTTCACGCGCCGACACCAATCCCCCGTTGAAGCTCCCAAACCGGAGCATCATCACCGGGGGCGACGCCGTCATCGGGTCCTGGGCGGCGGCAGCTTCCCCACCATTCGCAGGATCTTCTTCGGAGCGCGACGGGCACGGTCCAGGATCTCGGGCATCCTGACATAACGGGCCTGCCGCAACTCCCAGCGGAGTCGCGCCGAGGCCCGGGCGAGCCGCCAGCGCAGGTCGGAAGCTGCGAGCCATGCGCCGGCTCTTCGGCGCGCGACCGCGCGACCGAGAATGTCTTCCCGTGCCGCCCGGAAAGTCCGGTCAGGCCAGTTCTCGCACCAGAGCACGAGACTGTCTTCCGCCACCCGCACGACGCGGCGCGTGGGGAATCGGTCCAGGTGGCGATAGGTAATGACGTCGCCAGGCCGGATGCAGCTCCATTCCACCGGTTCGACCACCACCTCGTCGCCCTCGACGAGGAACGGCCGCATTGACTCGCCATGGAAGTGGAGCGTACGCTGCTTCGACGAGACCCTGAGCTGCAGTTCCTTCGCGATCAGGCGTAGTCCGTCTGTTTCCGGATGCCGGACCGCCATGTCTCTATTCCCCACTCAGGATCAGTTTCTCCAGCTCACCAAACCGTTCGACCGTCGGCGGCTCCCAAGGCAGGGCAGAGCCATTCGTTGCCTCCTGGACAGTGTGACGCGCGGCCACGCTGCCGCTCTCATCAGGTTCAATCAGGTTGAACTCAAGGAGTTGGTTGATGAACGTGGACACCTCTTGCGGCAGGCCCGCTGGCGCGGCGAGAAAGGAGCCCTGCGCCCCCGCAGTAATCTGTTCCAGCGTCATGGGATGCTCCGCGAGCCGTATCCACAGGAGCGTGCCGACCCGGTTTAGTCCGAAGTACCCCGAGCTGTCGGCGTGGAGCAGCACTGCCTCATCGTCCGCTATGCGCCAGGCGACGTTGTTGTCGTCAACTCGATAGCGGGTTGGCATGGGCGGTGGACGACTCCGAGGAGGATTCTGTAACAGGCCTCGTTACGCAGGCAAGATGCGAGCCCCCCGTGCTTCCGGCAACCTCGCCAGACAGACTCACTCCGGCGTACTTTCGCATAAATGCACGTCTCCGCGCCTCATGCTATTCATGACGATCTGATGGTCGGGCTTTCGGCCCCTTTGGCTGCGGTGGTCTCGCTCTCACGTCGTCTCGGGGCTGATGGCTTCACCTTCGAATCGTCGGGCGCCCAGGCGGTTTCGTTCCTGACAGTGGTCTTCGCGCGCGCCGAGCAGCTCTCCGTGTTGGGCTTGATCCTCGTTGAGCTGGCCCGGGGCGGCCGGCTCGAGGAACTGAAATCGGTGTCGGGGTTTGATATCGCGGTCCATCTCCACAGCTTGCGCCGGCAGGCGGCCATGTGGGACTTGGAGACGGATTCGGTGTTGCGGCAGTTGTCTCAAGCCGGAGTCTCGACGGTGCTGCTCAAGGGCGCCGCACTTCGGTTCACCGCCTATCGGGATTCGGCGGAGCGCACGTTCGGCGACATCGACGTGCTTGTGCCCAAGGATTCCCTTCAAGAAGCGGTGGCAGCGCTTGTGGACAGGGGATATGAGCCGGATTCCGGGCAGAAGATCAAGCTCTACCTCGAGCACTTCCATCATCTGATCCTCAGGAAGCCATCGGGTTTTGTAGCCGAGGTGCACTGGGCTCTGGAGCCGGTGAAATCGCTGCCCGGGCTCGACTCCGCGGCGTTTCTGCGCGATGCGCGATGGGTCGTGACACCGGAGGGCGCCCGTGCTCGAGTGCCCAGCCCGGAGCACATGGTGCTGCACTTGGCGCAGCAGAATCTTGATGATGGTTTCTCCCAATTGAGGCGCTTGGTGGATGTGGACCGGGTCGTATCCACGGCGAGCGACTTCGACTGGGCCCAGCTGGCGTCGGAGTCGAAGCAGATGTGGATGCAGGGGGCGGTCGCTCTCACGCTCCGGCTTGCGGAACTGTTGCTCGGTACGGACGTACCGGCCGGGTTCATTCATGGGCTCGGCCTTAGCCGCGCGGCGCGAACCCATCTCGCGCTGCTCGATCCCGTTGCCCTGGTGCTCGAGCGCCGAGGTCAGCGGCGCGCCGTGAGTGAACTTCTCCTGCTGTGGTGCATGCCTGACGTGCCGACCCGGCTCAGGACCCTCAAGGAGATCGGGACGGGAGAGCGCGACCGGCCATGGCTCACGATCGCGCCGGGCTCGTTCGCCAGTGGAACCCGAACGAGAGTTGCCGCGGTTGCGAAGCTGGCCGCGTACCAGGCGTTTCTTTATCCGGCTGCACTCTTCGGAACTCGTGCGAGTGCGAGGCAACGGGACAAGTTCTGGGGGAGGTAGTTCCCTCGCGAGGTGACCGCATCGACATCCTGCTCGACGTCAATATTCTCGGCCGCGGGTTCGGCGCCGAACTGAGCCGCACGGGGATCTTCCGGGCGACTGAGAGTTTCGTGCAGGCGATGTTGCGCCGGCGGGACATCACGCTGCGTTTTTCGGCGGAGGCCAACTGGGCCAGCGAGCTGCTGCTCCTCGCCTACGATCGAGGGGCGGGCGGTATGATGACGCCGCAGATCCTGCGGGCATGGGAGCAGCCGGGACTCGCCGATGACGAGGCCATCGCGCTCATCGCCCGCGTCGTCGCGGAAGAGGCGGCCGGCCGCGATGCGCGCCGCGACCGCGCGAGGCTGACACTGCTCAGCGCCACGGCGCGCCGGACCGGGCTGCCCGGACCGTTCGATGTCGTCCATTCGTTGCGGACGCCGCTCCCCGCCCGCGGGCAAATCGGCGCCCGCGTTCGTGCACTTACGATTCATGACGTGATCCCGCTGATCCATCCGGAGTGGATGTACGCTACGGCGGAAGCCGAGGTCCGCGAGATCGCCGCCAGCATCCTTTCCGACGATTTCGTGATCACCATTTCCGGGGCGACAGCTCGCGACGTGACCGCGCGGCTGGGAATCCCGCCCGAACGCATTTTCGTCGTTCCCCTGGCCGCCGCGACGGAGTTGTTCTACCGGGAAGAGTCGGTCGCGGCGATCGACGCCGTGAAGGCGCGCTATGGGATTCCTGGCGGGCCCTACCTGTTGAGCCTCTGTACCCTGGAGCCGCGCAAGAATCTTCGGCATCTGCTTGCCTGCTTCCATCGCCTCATACGGCAGGAGCAGCTACCCGATGTGCGGTTCGCGCTGGTCGGAGCCACCGGATGGAAGTCCGATGCGTTGTACGCCCTGCTGCAGGAGAACCCCGATCTGCGCTCACGCGTCGTGCTGACCGGATATGTGCCGGATGCCGACCTTGCGGCGCTCTATTCCGGCGCTCGTGCCTTCGTCTATCCGTCGCTGTACGAAGGCTTCGGCCTGCCCGTGCTCGAGGCGATGCAATGCGGCGCGCCGGTGATCACGTCCGACACCAGTTCGCTTCCCGAGGTTGTTGGAGATGCCGGCCTCTGCGTGTCTCCCACGGACGCCGATGCGCTGTCGGAGGCGTTGCTGCGGCTCGTGACCGATGACGTATTGGGGGCTAATCTTGCCCAACGCGGGCTCGCCCGCAGCCGGCTGTTTTCCTGGGATGGAACTGCGGCGGCGACCGTCCGCGCCTACGCGCTGATGCTGGGGACGGCCTAGCGGATCACCGCCCGGACCATGGCATGCCGCGACTGTTTGCGTATTACTTTCTGGCGGTCACCCCGTGCGCCGCATGAGCGCCGCACACCTTGCCACTGCCGGGAGGCTCAATGCAGCGCCAGTACCTCGCCATCGTGTTCTGGGTGATTGCCGCCGCGTGCCAGTCGAAGGCGCCAGGCGGCGCCGCTTCGACGCCGGCGGTGCAAACACCCACTACCGTCCCCGCGAACGTCTCGCACGGCGAGGCGCCGGTTGGTACGGGCGCGTCGCCGGCGATCAGTGCCGACGCCCCGCCCCGCGCGACGCAGCATTTCCAGCGCATCCGGCTGGAAATCTCGAACTCGACGATCGTGATCGCGCCGAACGTAACCTACGATGCGTGGACCTTCGGGGCGAAGGTTCCCGGCCCGTTCATTCGCGTCACGCAGGGCGATACGGTGGATTTCACGCTCGTCAACAAGGCAGAAATGCCGCACAGCATGGATTTCCACGCCGCGGAGATTGCGCCGAGCAAATACTATGTCAACGTGCTGCCGAAGGACTCGATTCATTATCGCTTCGTCGCGCACGTCCCGGGCGTGTTCATGTATCACTGCGGCACGGCTCCGGTGGCCGCGCACATAGCGAACGGCATGTACGGCGCGCTGATCGTCGATCCTCTGACGCCGCGGCCGGCCGCGCGGGAATTCGTGCTTGTGCAGAGCGAGTTCTACCTGAGCGCTGAGACACCCGGCAAGCCACGCTCGCTCTCCTGGGAACGGTTGCTCGGGCTCGCGCCGGACTACGTCGCGTTCAACGGCCGCGTCGCGCAATACGCCGAGAGCCCAATCGGCGTCAAGCCGGGCGAGCTGCTGCGGCTCTACGTCGTCAACGCGGGACCGAATCGCTTTTCATCATTTCACGTGGTGGGCGGGATCTTCGAGAAGGTGTTCGTCGATGGATCACGACAAAGCCCGCTCGAGGGCGTTCAAACCGTCGCTGTTCCTGTCGGCGGCGCCTCAATCTTCGAGATCCGCCTCAAGGAGGCCGGCGACTATCCATTTGTTACTCACGCCTTTGCCGACGCCACCAAGGGCGCGGTCGGAATCTTCCGGGCGATCGAAGGCGGAAAACCCTGAGATGGAGCTGCGCGAATGACAGCGACGCGTTCCTCATGACGAAGAGACTGACCTCGCGCTACATGCAAGTCGGCTGCCGGATTCCCCAATGTTCCCTCCGGGTTACGCGTCAAGCCCGGGGTTCGGCCGGCGGCGGGATCTGTGGTTGGGCCGCTACGCGGTCTACGTCGCGCTCTATCTCCACCACACTCTGGTCCCAATGCCGTATCATCGCGACGAACGACTGCGCGAGATCGGGGTCAAACTCCAGACCCGCGCGCTCTTCGACGTAGGCCAGTGCTCGCTCCGATTCCCATGCGTCCCGGTAGGGGCGCTTCGTGCGAAGCGCGTCGTAAACGTCGCACACGTGCACGATGCGGCTGGCGCGGCGCGCGCCCCGCTCGTAGTGCAACGGCGGATACCCGCCGCCATCCAGCATGAGATGATGTTCGTACGCCACGGTCGCGGCGACGTCCATGCGCTCCTCGCCGGCGAGAATGATGCGGGCGCCTTCGACGGTGTGCTGCTGCATCGCGTGACGCTCGCTGTCGGTGAGCTTGCCGGGCTTGGTGAGGATCTCAATGGGCACGCGGACCTTGCCGAGGTCGTGCAGCAAGCCGGCCAGGCCGAGTGAGCGCACGTGCGTATCGTCGAGATGGATCGTCTCGGCGAGCGCCATGGTGAGCACCGCCACGTTCAGCGAGTGCGTGGTGGTGTACTGGTCGAAGTCCTTCAACTGCAGGAGTGGAAGCACTGGCGCGGAATCCGAGTGCATGGCGAGCGAGAGCGAGCGAACCACCGCCTCGGCCTCGAGCATGGGGATATCGCCGGACCCCTGGACTTCACCGTGAAGCCATTGGATGGCGCCGGTCTCCTCGGAGAGAGAGAGGCGCGCGGTCTGGACCGGCCTTGCGGTCGAGCCGGACATCCGGGCGCCCTTGACTCCGATCTGGCCGAAGCGGATGCTCGACGGCGCCGATGGTCGCACATCCGCCGTGCTGGCCGTGTTCTGCGTGAGGCGGGCGAGGATGCTGTCCAGGAAGTGGCTGAACTCGAGAAGGCTCGGACGTCCTGTGAACTCGACGCGCTCGACGCCGCAGGCGGACAACCGGCTATTCCATTCCCACGAGCGCAGGTCAGGCACGGTCGACTCACCAAACACTACTTCGTCGCCCAGGAACGAGAAGCTGAGCAACGGCTCCGCCGCCTGCAGCTCGGCGAGGTGGCGGTAGGCGCCCTCGATGACACGTTCTCGAGCCGGATGGCCTTCCGCGTACAGGGCCATCGTCGATAGCGCCTGGGCGAACGTGGTGAGAAACCGCGTCGGGTCATTCATGTCTGTCGCACGGCGCCCGCGGCCGCGCGCATCTCCGGATCCGCATGCCTGGCGGCGATTCCCAGCACGCGGCGCGCCTGCGGATCGGTTGGCCAGTTGGCCAGCAGACCGGCGATCGCGGCCAGGACCATCGGCGACTTGTCCGCGAGCTTCCACCCGAAGAGCCCTCGGCGGGGGCGCGCGACATGCACGAGTCGCTCCAGTGCGCCGGGTGCGCGCGCGTTGGCGACGATGCGGAGACACAGGACGCACAGCTCATCCTGGCTCCCCGGCGCATCGAGAATTCCCCGCACGAGCGGAAGGGCGCCCGGCGGACAGGAGTCGAGGATGGCGTTGAGCGAGAGGCGGACGATGCCCTGATCCGGGTCTCTGAGCCCCATCATCACGCCCTCCGTGTGCAGGACGGTCGCGCCCATCATGAGCTTCAGCGCCTCCCGCCGAACTCGCGCGTCTGCGTGTCTTGCATAGTCCGCGGGGGTGAACCCGTCGGGCCATGCCTCGAGCCGTCCGAGCAGGATCAGCAGGTTCCGCTGCAGATACCACGCCGCCGCCGGCAGTCTTTCGACGACCCTCGGCCCGATGCCGCTTCCGATCTCGGTCAGCAAGCGAAGCGCGCTCCAGCGGGTCGAACGGTCGACTGCGTGCGCGAGCACGTCGAGCAGAGTGTCGGTGGCGCCCAGGCCCAGGCGACCAACGAGGGTCTCCACAACATCGAAGTTGGGCCTCGGGCGATCGAGTTCCTGCCGGAGCCGCTCAGGACGGCTGATCCGTCGCCAGATGGCGTCCGCCGCGGCTGAACCGTCGGGCGCGTGAGCCAGGATTCCCATCAGCTGGGCCATGTCGCCCTTTTCCACCATTTCCTCGGCCGCGTCGAAGGCGGCCCGGCTCGCCTCGCCCACCTCGATCGCCAGTTCCACGATGTGTTCAGGCCCGACGTCTTCGGTCTGTGCCACCGGTGCGTAGGCCGGCGTCCTCTTTGACATCCGCTCCAGGACCGCGCTGTACTCCTCGGGGTTCGGATCGTCGAGCTCCCAGTCGTCGAGCAACCGCTTGACGTTCTCACGCAGCGCTGAATCCCCCTCGGCACGCGCGCGCACCGTCCCGTCCGTCGAGTGCTTGGCGAGTTTTGCCAGCATCAGGAGCATCCCGTGCGATATCGAGCGCTTTGTCGTGACCGCCGCGGCGCCGAGCAGTTCGATCACGGCCTCCGCCGCGAGGGTGTCCGTGGCGTGTCGTACGAGCTGCATCCCCTGCTTCTGCTCGCCCCCCATTGCGAGCAATCGCTGCAGTGCACTCGGATCGAGCGCCCTGACGAGATCGGACACGCGCTCGCGCACCGCCGCCGTGTCCGCCTCGTCGGCACGTTTCAGTTCCTCGGACAACTGGAGGAGGTATCCGACGACGACCTGGTCGTATGCGACGTCGCGATCACGCTTGTTGATGGCCTGTGCGACCATGGACGGATCGCCGGTCACGGCGGACCCGTCGTCCGGCAGCGTCGCGCGCGCGAGTTCGATCCAGAGGTGGGCGGCGCTGCCGGGCGCTGCCGGCCGGCCCCCCTCGTCGAGCTCGAGGCTCCGGTAGGTGATGGCGAAGACGTGGATATGGTCCCACTTGCGCTCGGACTCGGGGCGCAGGCCAATCGGACTCTCCCGCGAGCTGTCGCTCGCGAGGGTCTTGAGGAACTCATTCAGTTCGCGCGCGGAGGCTCCACGCACGATCCGGATGGCCGCGATGTGCTGGCGATGCAGCCGCCGGGCGAGATCGCGCAGCAGTGCGTTGCTCGTCTCTGTTGCGAGACCCTCGATGATGAACTGGTTTTGCGCTACACCGAGCGAGATCGACTCACGCTCTGCCAGCAGGGCCATCAGGCGGTTCGCGAATACCGCGCGCGACGCGTCGAGCAACGGATGCCCGGGCGGATAGATCCCATGCTTGTTGAGCACAATCGCGAACTCGATGAGAAAATCCGAGAGCTCACGCGATAACGATTGCACCTCCCGCGCTGCTTGGGGTGCTGTCATGCGCTCGCCAGTTACCCGTGTGGACGTGCCATGTCATATGACGGGCGGACGAGGAGTCAGTCACGAATTCCAGCGATTTGTCGACAGGGGGCGTTAGTCTCGTGCCCATCCGCATCCGCCACCCCAGGAGGCCCGCATGAGACGGTTTGGCTTTACGTCCGTTCTTCCTCTAGCGCTCTTCGCGCCCGCGCTACTCGCCGCGCAGGCCGCAACTGACGGGCCGTGCAGGGTCCTCAAGACCGCCCGGGTCGGCGGTGAAGGCGGCTATGACTACATCTTCGCCGATGATGTCGGGCGCCGCTTGTACATCCCCCGTGGCGGCTCGCGGGCTGTCCCGGCAACGGACAGCACGCCCGCCAAGCCAGAGATCCTCGGCCGCATCACGGTCTTCAATCTCGAGACCCTCGAACCCGTCGGTGAGATTCCCGGGACGGGCGGAAACGGCGTGGCGGTGGATCCGAAGTCCGGTCACGGTTTCTCGAGCAGCAGGCCGCGGATCTCGATGTTCGACACCAGGACGCTGCAGGTGATCAAGCAGATCGATCTCCCTGTGCGGCAGGACACCCTCAAGTTCGGGCCGGATGGCATCCTCTTCGATTCGTTCAACGACCGTGTCTACGTATTCAGCCATCCGACGAAGGACGCGATGGTGATCGATTCCAGGGACGGCACCTTGCTCGGCACGATCGATCTCGGTGGCGTGCCGGAGCAGGCCGTCTCCGACGGGAAAGGCACCATGTATGTGGTCATGCAGGACCAGAAAGGCAGCGTCACGGTCGTCGACGTCAAGACGATGAAGGCCACGGCGCACTATCCATTCGGCGACGTCGGCAGGTGCAATGGCCTCGCGCTCGACGCGAAGAATCACGTGCTCTTCGCAGCGTGCGCCAGCTCGGGCAATCCGCCGGCGCAGCCGCCGGCACCGGTGATGGTGATCATGAGCGCCAAGGATGGCAAAATCCTCTCGACCTTGCCGCTTGCCGGTGGCTCCGACGGCGCTGTGTTCAGTCCTGCGACGAACGAAGCCTTCAGCACGCACAGCAATGGCACGCTGACGATCGTCAAGGAAAAGAGCCCGACAAGCTTCGAAGTCGAGCAGAATCTGCAGACGATGCCTGGTGCCCGAACGGTGACGTTCGACAGCAAGACGGGCCACATCCTGACCATGAGCGTCGAGCGCGGCCCGGCACCTCCGCCGCCATCCGGCGGAGGCCGCGCGGGCCAGGCCCCGGCGATACCGGGTTCGTTTACGATTCTTGTGATCGGGAAGTAAGCGCACGCGACCATCTTAAAAAAACCCCGCGAAAGCGGGGTTTTTCATCGACGACCGGCACTCGCGCCTGGGGATTACCGCTTGGGCGGTGGCCATGCACCGAGCAACCGGCGAGCATCGATGATCTGCGCCAAGTGGTGGCTCGTGTGATCGATCGCCACGAGCACCGTCCGGAGGTAGGTCTGGCCGGAACCATGCGGAATCTTCGCGGTCAGGTCGCGATCGCCCTCGGTGACGAACTTCGCGAGCGCCGCCGTGTACGTGGGCTAGAGGGAGGTGCGCCGACCTGCGCAGGGCCGATGGGGATGCCAACGGCGGGGTAGGTGAGGAATCCTCAACTCGGCCGTGACGCGATGGGCCAACGCCCCGCGGCCGGACACACGCTGACGCCGACCCGATTCATCAGCGCCCCGAACCGCTGGTCCTTTTTCAGCGGATCGAAAATTGGGTCGCAGTTCACCCACCACCAGAAGAATAGCGGCTCCTTCGCGTCTACCGCCCGTTCGAGATCGACCATCGCGGAGTCCAGCTGACCGAACGCCTCGTGAACGACGGCGCGCTGCAAGTTCGGCGAGTTTCCGCCTGTTTCCCGTTCGAGAAACGCCCGCTGCTCCCGAGCGTCCTTCCAGCGACCCGCAGCAGCGTATCCGAGGACCAGAAGAATCCTCCCGCCATAGAGTCTTGGATTGATTTGGGCCGCCTGCTCGAACGCTGCTGTCGCGCTGTCGGACTTTCCCATGAAGAGATAGGCGGTACCCAGCGCCTGGTACGCCGTAATCGCACCTTCGCCCGCGACAAGCTGGAGGATTCCCGGGGCCTCGTTGATCGCCGCCCGGTAATCGCGTAGCACGAACAGCGTGTACTGCAAGTTGCCCAGGGTAATCACGTCGAGAGGGTCGAGTTCCTTCGACCGACGGGCTTCGGCGAGCGCCTCTTCTTCGCGCCCCAGGTGCCCCAGCGCGGCGTTTCGGTCTCGATGCGCGATTGCGCTTCCCGGGTTCGCTCCAACGGCTCTCGCCAGCGTCAGCTCCGCGTCGCTGAACTTCCACTCTATGGTCTGAATCCAGGCCTTCGCGAGGTACACCTCGAGAAGGGTTGAATCCAGCGCGACAGCCCGTGTGAGGCTCTGGCGCGCGAGAGCCAAGGCGGAATCGCGCGATCCGAATCCAGTGACGGGGTGGAGCGCGTACTCCGTTACCAGCAGCGCGTACGCCCGGGTAAACATCGGATCCTTGGTCACGGCCGCCTTGAGGAATTCGATGGTACGGTCCCAGTTACTGCGATTGGACTCGTAGGTCGCTCGCATGTAAAGGTCATATGCCTCGACGTTCGTCGTCCCGCGTGAGCCACCGCGCCCGATTGTGTCCGACCGCACCGGCGCGAGGCTTACCCTGAGTTCAGCCATCACCGCCCGGGCGAGGGAGTCCTGCAATGCCGCGCCGTCTGCGACGCTGGCGTCATACGTCCGGCTCCAGAGCGCGTTGCCGTCCGCCACGTTCACGAGTTCCGCCGTCACGTGCAGCCGCTCGCCCGAGCGATTCACGGACCCCGTCACGACCGCACCGACCGCGAGCTTCGTGCCCGCGTCGTGCACATCCACATCGCGACCGCGGAACCGGATGGACGAACCGCGACCCTTCACGACGAGCGCGCGCAGGCTCGTGAGGTCGCTGCGCAGCTGGTCGCTCATCCCTTCGGCGAAATAATCGTACGTCGTATCGCCGCTCCGGTTCTCAAACGGCAAGACGGCTACCGACCTGATCGTCCCCGGGGCACCACCGCGGCCGCGCGCGAGCATCGCGACGACGGTGATCAGAAGCACCACCACTGCGCCCACGAGCACTCGCCGCGATCCCGCGACACGTGACACGTGTGCCCCGGTCGCGGCCAGTCCCGCCGTGGGCGGCATTCGCCCGCTCGGCGTGGTGAGCGCGTCGAGGGCGTGCACAATACCGGCCGTGCGTTGCGGGCGGTCAGCCGGACGTTTCTCCAGGCAATGCATCACCAGGGCGCTCAACGCGGGCGGTAACGACGGCCGCCGCCTGCCGATGGGCTCGGGCATTTCCGTCACCTGTGCCGCCAGCACGTTCTGCGGCGTGCGTCCGCTGAACGGCGGCTGGCCGGTGAGCAACTCGTAAGCGAGCACACCAAAGGAATAGATGTCAGCCCTGTGGTCCACGGCTGAATCCGCCGTCGCCTGTTCCGGCGACATGTACGCCGGCGTTCCGAGGGCCACTCCGAGCGACGTGACATGGCCTGACTCTGCGATAGTCGACGCGCTCAGCGCCTTCGCTACGCCGAAGTCGGTGACCATCGCGCTCCCGCCCGAGAGCAGCACATTGTCCGGCTTGATGTCGCGGTGGACAATCCCGCGCTCGTGCGCGTAGGCCAGCGCGGCCGCGATCTCGCGCAGAATGCGCACCGCTTCGCTCACCGGCAGCTCTCCATGCTCGGTGAGCCGCCTGCGCAACGACTCACCTTCGACGAAGGGCATGGTGAAGTAGGGCACGCCGGCGGATTCACCAGCGGTCAGCAGCGGCACGATGTGCGGATGCTGAAGGCGCGCGGCGAGCATGATCTCGCGCTTGAACCGCTCGATTGAAAGCTGAGCGGCGGTTTCGGGCGGCAGAACTTTCACCACCACCTTGCGCCCCAGTGCCTTTTCCTCGGCCACAAATACGCGCGACATCCCGCCGCCGTCGAGCTCCCGCTCTAGGGTATAGGCGTCGCCCAGTGTGCGCTGGAGCTGGTCGCGAAAGTCCATCGTACTTGTCAGTCTACGGTTTTCTTGATCGGCAGGTTAGCCCCGACGCGGCCGCCGCCGACAGGTCAGCTTGGCTCGCCTCGGGCTCCGCCGCAGCGCCCTCCTGCAGCGCCCTCCTGCAGCGCCGGGTATCCCACGAGGCACCGCTGGCAACCGCGGCGTCGAACGGAAACCCCTCCTACTGACCAGGCGCCAGCGTGACAAAGCCTCGTGCGATCCCCTCGCACGAGGCTTTGCCCGCTGCCAGCCCGGCTAGCTCAGATGCTGGGCGGTGCTACCGCCGCTGCGCCCAGGTTTCCGAAGCGGTATCCGTGCGCCCACTGTTCGAGCTGCTGGCCTTCTCTCCGGCGGAGGAAATGTCTTCAGCTCCAGTCACCTTCAGCACATCCTTCGCGCGGGAAACCTCGTCGGATGTGTCGCAATGCACGGAGAGCAATACGCCGCCGTCCTTCACGCGGCCTTGGTACCGCTTGGCCTCATACTCGGGGATGCCCATCCCGACCAGTGCGCCGATCAGCCCGCCGACCGCACCGCCAACGCCCAAGCCGGCCAGCGCGGCCATCAGCGGTCCGGCCGCAATGAAGGGACCGATGCCCGGAATGGCAATCGTTCCAATACTGGCCAATAGCCCCAGGGTTCCGCCGACCACCCCTCCCGTCGTCGCGCCCGTCGCGGCGCCCTCGGGAGCCTTGGTGTTCTTCTGGTGGGCAAACTCCTTCGAGCTCTGGATATCGGGGAGCAACACCGAAATGTCGTTATGAGCGAATCCCGCCGAAGACAGGCTGTCGACGGCGCGCTCTGCCTGCGTCGAGCTCTTGTAGATACCGAACACCGCCATGTTCTTGCTTGACATTGCACCCTCCTTGTAGATGAACCGATCTCCTGCGCGGACGAAAATAGTCGTTCGCCTTGCAGATAATGTTTGGGCGCTTTCGCCGGCAATAGCACCAATGAGGGTGTCCAAACGGCTCATCGTTGTCGCGACACGAGACTCCCGACTTTCGACTGATACTTCAGCGCCTCCAGCGGATCTAGCCGCATGGCGGGGCGTGCGGGCACCACCGACGCAAGGACGGCGACGAGCGCCAGCGCCGAACACACAACCCAGAGCGTCGGCACGTCGACGGCCGATATCCCTGCGTGCATTCGAGTGCCCGGCTTGCCGCCGTGTGGCTTGGCATTGCTGCCCCGGATGTCGGGTAGCCGCTCGCGTTCTTATGACACCCAATGGAGGTACAGCGCCGATGCTTTTGGCTCACACAGAGTCGCATCATGATTTACCTCCTTTGGGCACTTGCTGGGTGGTGCGGAGTTCCTTGGTGGGGCCTGCTTCCGCAGGGGCCGGGCCTGATGCTTGTCCATGGTGCTCCTTCTGGTGATCGGCATCTTGGACGGCGTCGCGGGGGGGGGTGGACTCTTGGCAGATTTTGTTCAGTGATCCGATTGCCATTCCGGTCGACTGTCAACGTCGCAGCGACCTGTCTAGGAGCGTGGATCGGTGGGCCCGTTTTCTCCGAAGTAGCCGGATTCGCGTTTCGGGGAGCGGCGAGTCGAAGCTGAGGGACAGAATCCCGGGGCGGCGAAAGTATCGTCGTACGCTCGTACCCAACGCTTTGCTCGAGGATGCGATACCATCGCCGGTTCCACTCGAGGCCGTAAGCCACGCAGCCTCACGCTTTTCGCGTGAGGCTGCGCTGTGGTACGGGCGGCCGCTTCAACCACTACCTGCTGGCCTCGCAGCACGCTCCGGCTCCACAATCCCACCAGATAATTTCGTCATCGTAGTGCCACTTCCACCGGGCGGTAGCGGGGATTGCCACGTCGTAATGTCTGTGCTGCATGATCTGAACAGGCGTGATCACATGCGACCTCAAGGACTCCACCTGCCCCTCCCACGAGCCGTTGGGATTCTTCCTGGCCCAGAGCAGATTCGCTCCCTTCTCGAAGTGCCACTTGGAGGCGAAATCCGAGGTGGGGTCCGGATCGTCGGCGATCCATACGGTCGCCACATGGACGAATAGCCCCGGTGGCTTCATATAGTCCACATCATCCATCCGATTGAGACCGGGAGCCGGAACTAGGCTGGCTCGCATGTTCGATGGCCTGAGCTGCCCCTGGGTGTCCTTCATGGCAATGCGCTGTTCATCGTACCAGCCGTTGACTTCACCTAGGAGCCAACCGAACACCCGTCGGCGTTTGCCATCGTCGGTTATGCCGCCCACCTCTCCAGTCGCATCAAGCATGCCTAGGGCGTGTCCCGTTTCAAGCCCCTCAGAATGCACTGACGGCAGCGCCACGAAACTCCTTGAAGAGATCTGGCACCAAGCGGCAAGACACTTGAGACCGAGCGCTTGCTGTTCGCCGATCCCTTCTTCGATACGGGCGACGGCGGGGTAGTCCGTGAACGTGGTCCGGCCGGCCGGCTGCCGCGCTGTCACTCTGAGCGAATCGGCAAGGGCGAAGACATGCGGGCAGGGCACTGAGTCCTGTAACACGGCTGGTGTGATATACGCGGTCCATCCGGTTGTCACAGACTGTGCGCGGTCGTGCGCGAGGTGAACGCAATTGACACCGGGACTCAAATGCAGGGAATCATATGGTGCGCCAAGAGCTTGGCCCACATTCGCATCCACAACCACCACGCCGACGAGGATTCCATATTTCTCATGGGTGTCAAATTGGCGGATTTCGGTGAAACTGTTGAGGTAGGGCGAGACAAAAGCATGCACGAGCGGGCCGTAACGATTGCCGATGGGGAGTTTCTGCTCATCGTGGTATTCGTAGACATACCATGGCTCAGCTGCGAGCTGCTTGGCAACGGGCCAGATCCGCTCGAGCACCCGTGTGCGCGCCGGCGGGTAACGCAACGTGTCCTTCTGAATGATGTAAAGCATCTGATCGATCTGGGGGCGTCTCCAACACCAAACGAGAATCACGACAAGGAGCACTACCACCACGACAAGCATCACTGAAACAGTTGAGGCACCGGCGCGGCGCATATGAGACTCCGGGTTGCGGAAACAAGGGACTACTTGGTGCGATGTATCTCTATTGCCGGGCAAATCGGCTCACCGCACGCAGAGAAGGCGAAAGGTCCGGGTCTGCTCCCGACCACAAATCCATAACTGCGGTGCTCAACAGGGCGGCCTTTTGGGAATCACCGCGATTGGCAGCGATTTCTGCGCGCAGCATTGCGACGCGCACGAGGGCCCCGATTTGTACCGGCGAATCGAGCAGTCCGGGCGACAGGAACCGAACATCGCGGAGTACGCGATCGAGCAGCTGGACGCTCGTGCTGGTGTCAGCAAGCATCAGCCAAAGTCGCGCTCGAGGGTAAATAGCGTCCGGAGTTATTTCTCCCGGAAGCAACGCTGTCAGGGAGATCTCTAGATGCCTTCGCGCAGCCTCGTGCTCACCGACCAGTATAGCGTGCGCTGCTTGCAGCACGCCGCCGCTGCGAGGCGACGACAATCGCGCGACCCAGGCCGAGTCGAGCGGGAATGTGAGGAGCACCGCTCGTCCAAGGACCAGTGGCGCTGCGGCCCGACGTTGAGCGGCGGCTCCCTTCACCTGAGCGCTCCAGATGGAAGCGTTTACTTCGACAAAGGACGATGTGCGCGTGGATTGACAGCCAAGAGCCGCCTTGGCTTCGACTGCATCCCACTCAGCAACGACCTGCCGCGGAGCGTCCACAACATCCGACCGAGGTTGAGCGATGCGACGCTTGAGCTCCGCGACTGCGGCGCACTTGCCGGTGAGCGCTGCCAAGGACGACAAAGCTCTCGCGGATTCGAGCGATGCCGGCGCCTTTATGGAGAGCAACGAATCAGACTCGACGCGCACCCTCCGAAGGGCTGCATGATCGTTCGGGAACCCAAACTTGAAGAGGAGCAAAGCTTCCTGAGAGGCCAGTCGAACACGGTGATTTGGATCGCTCGTCAGTCGTCGCGCTGACCGTAGCGTGTCTATCGCGGCGGGATCACCACGCATTTCAAGTGATACCGCAAGCGCTTCCTTGGTGCCGGCGCTTGCTGGAAGCGTCGCGGCCCATGTTGCCGCGATGCTTTGAAAAACATCCCGGTTGTATGAAACCGCACGCCTAATAGCATCAACTTCCTCCGACGTGGGACTCGCCGGAATGTTGTTAGCGATAAACGGAATGAAGACAATGCTGTCCCGCCGCCATTCCGGCCTGGAAAAGAAACGGAGGCTGTCGGCGCCCAACGCGATGCCTTGGCGTGGTGTGGTATTACTCGTGAAGAGCATTTCTCGCAGGCGGGCGTACGAGAGGCGCTGAAGACCACGGTG
>DASZZO010000235.1:0-10498 GCA_035544915.1 Gemmatimonadaceae bacterium
GTACCGGATGTGCCAGCCGCCGTTCAAGCCGAGGTAGCCCGGGCGGGAGACAACGGCGCCGGCGCAGCGATTCTTCAGGACCTGCGCCAGCTCCCATGGTCATCCATTGACAACGACTCGTCCCGGGACCTGGACCAGATCGAGGTGGCCGAGAGAGCGGGCGATGGGAGCACGCGGGTGCGCGTCGCCATTGCGGACGTGGATGGCACAGTCGTTCAAGCGTCGAGCACCGACCAGTACGCAGCGACCAACGCGACCTCCGTGTACACAGGCGTGGCGACGTTCCCGATGCTTCCCGACCGACTTTCGACGCAGCTCACATCGCTGGTGCAGGACGAGGACCGGCCGGCGGTCGTCATCGAGTTCGTTGTCACGACGGACGGCGACACCCAGCAGCATTCCGTCTACCGCGCGCGCGTTCGCAATCAGGCGAAACTCGCTTACGCCAGCGTGGGCGCATGGCTCGATGGTCACGGCGCGCTCCCGCCCGCTGCGACACCGGTGATCCAGGAGCAACTGCGCCTGCAGGACGCCGTCGCTCAGACGCTCCGGGCAAACCGTGCCCGCCGCGGTGCCCTGAGCCTCGAGACCATCGAGGCGCAGCCGGTGGAACGCGAAGACCACACGATCGACATCGAGCTGGTGCAGAAGACGCGCGCGAGTCACCTGATTGAAGACTTCATGATCGCCGCCAACGTTGCCATGGCACAGTTCCTCGACGAGCACAACTCCCCGACCATTCGCAGGGTGGTGCGCACGCCAGAGCGCTGGGAGCGCATTGTCGCGCTCGCCGCCTCGATGGGCGAGAAACTTTCCACCACGCCGGACCCCGCGTCCCTCGAAGGATTCCTCGCCAGGCGTCGCGCTGCCGATCCAGACCATTTTCCCGATCTTTCCCTGTCGGTCGTGAAGCTCATCGGGCCGGGAGAATACGCGATGCACATGCCCGGGGTGGCGGACGCCGGCCATTTCGGGCTCGCCACGCACGACTACACGCACTCCACGGCCCCAAACCGCCGCTTTGCAGACCTCGTCACGCAACGACTGCTCAAAGCGGTTCTGGCGGGGTCGCCGCCTCCTTACAGCACCGGCGAGCTGGCTAAAATCGCGGCGCATTGCACGGAACGGGAAGACGCTGCGCGCAAGGTTGAGCGCCTGGTACGGAAGCAAGCAGCGGCGGTCTCGATGGCATCGCATGTGGGCGAGACATTCGACGCTATCGTCACCGGCGTCACGCCCAAAGGGACGTTCGTCCGCGTCGTCACGCCGCCGGTCGAAGGGCGCGTCATGCGCGGCGAACAGGGACTCGACGTTGGTGACCGCGTGCGCGCGACGCTGCTTGCCACAGATCCGGCTCAGGGATTCGTCGATTTCGCGGTGGGCCGCGAGTCCGCCCCTGCCCACACTGGCGCCTCGACGGCGACGGGATACGTTAGGGCTCGGTAGCTCATCCTGCGGCCCGCAACGGAGGCGCGGCTCCATGATCAAGGACTTCAAGGCATTCATCATGCGCGGAAACGTCGTCGACCTCGCGGTCGGAGTCATCATCGGCGCGTCATTCGGGGCGATCGTGAAGTCGCTGGTCGACGATATCATCATGCCGCCGATCGGACTTGCGACGGGCGGACTGGACGTCGCGAACAAGTTCGTCGTCCTGAAGGAAGGGGCGAAGGCGGCGGCGCCATACGCCTCGCTCGCCGACGCCAAGGCGGCCGGTGCGGTCACTCTGAATTACGGGCTCTTCATAAACCAGGTGGTCACGTTCGTGATCGTCGCTGCGTGCGTGTTCCTCCTCGTCCGGATGGTGTCCCGCCTGCAGCACCCGCCGGCACCTGCGCCCGCGACGAAAGCCTGTCCGTTCTGCGCGACGCAGATTCCGGTGGCGGCCAAGCGCTGTCCGAACTGCACGTCACAACTCTGACTCGAATGGAAGGGATCTATCCGCGCCGGTCGAGTTCCCGGTACCAGGCGGTAAAGGCGCGCTCGTAGAACGCCTTGTTGAACAAGGTCCACTCGCCGAGTGCGCCCGGAAGCGCAAATGATGCGCCCGCTTCGTGGGCGGGAAGCCCCGTGTCGTGCGCCGTGCGCGCCGCGCGTTCAACCTCGTCGATCATCGCCACATAGCGGTCGAACTCCGTCGCCTTGGCAAGTGCACCGTGGCCCGGCACATACACCGTCTCGCGCGACCGCCTGAGTGCGCGAACGGAGCGCGAGAGCTGCATGGGGAGGGCGTCCACGTAGTTCGGGAACATTCCGTTCCACAGAAGGTCGCCGCAGAAAACAATGCTGGGGTCATCCAGTTCAATGGAGATGTCGCTTGATGTGTGGCCACTCCGCGGAATGATGCGGACGCTACGGCCACCGAGATCGAGCACCGTTGGTTCCTTCTCACTGAAAAGCACCGCATCGTTGAGCGCCGCCGCGCGCGACGCATCGGCCGGCAGGTTGCGTTCCAGGACCAGCGACCGCGTCAAATCCGTTGTGCGTATTACCGGCTTCGCCGGGTCGCCGGCGTAGCCGGCGTAGCCGGCCACGCCATTGGCGTGATCGCCGTGATAGTGTGTGATGGCGATGTGTGTCGGCCAGCGACCCGTCAGCTCACGAGCCTTCGTCCCGAGCCATCGCGCTCCCTCAGGCTGGTTGAATCCCTCTATGGCGAGCACGGCATTCCGGCCCGCAATGATTCCACCGTTCGAAATGGTCGTGCGATCGCCACCGAGCGGAGTCGAGACCAGCGCCCACACGTTCTGGTCGATCTGCTCGAGGTTGCCGAACGGCTCCGTCGCAACCACAGAGCCATAGGACGCCCGCGCCCACCAGGCCCGCATGGACGGCGGGACGACGGCTGCAACGAGAGCCAGATGTGCGGCGCACGAACTCGACTGCGCCAGAAAATGGCGGCGGCTGACTGGTGGCGTCATGGCCCGGATTCTCGCACGATGGCGGCGCGTGCGCCAGTCGAGATGTCAGGCACTGCGACGGCGACGATCGACAGTCCGTCGAAGGCGGGGCTGGGGCGAAACCGCCCGCTTGACCGCACTCTGAGGGGAGATACCTTCTTCCCTCGATGGCGCTTACCGACCTGTTCGATCGTTCTCTCGTGGGTCGGCGCGATGCGCCCGCTCTGGAGTGCGACCGTCCGGATGGTACCCGCGCGGCGTTCACGTTCGGCGAGCTCGACGCGCGCAGCAACAGGGTCGCGCAAGTTCTCACCCGGCGTGGCATCGGCCGCGGCGACCGCCTGGCGTTCTACCTGGCCAATCGCGTCGAGATCATTGATCTGTGGCTGGCATGCGCCAAGCTCGGCGTAATCGTTGTGCCGATCAATGTGCTCTACCGCGAGCGCGAAATCGGCCACATCCTCGGCGATGCGGAGCCATCCGCAGTGGTGACCACAGCCGCCGGATCCGCCGCGTTTCCGGCGAGTCCGCAGCGCTGGGACGTGGACGCTCTCTCAGCGGAGGCGGAGGCACAACCGGCTGAACGCCCGTCGCCAGTTCACGGCGACGACATCCCCGCCGCGCTGGTGTACACGTCCGGCACAACGGGCGTGTCGAAGGGTGCCGTGCTCACGCACGGAAACTTCGCGGTGAACGCCCGCGCGCTCACCGAGTGCTGGCGTATCACGGCGGCCGACCGCTATCTCGCCGCACTTCCCCTCTTTCACGTTCATGGGCTCGGCAATGGCATCCATTGCTGGCTGGCCAGCGGATGCCACATGCGGCTCGTCGAGCGATTCGAACACGCCAGGGCCGCAGACCTATTCGACGAGTACCGGCCCACGCTCTTCTTTGGCGTGCCGGCGATGTACGTGCGCATGCTCGACATTCCTCCGCTCCGGGCACGGGCTATCGGCGAACGCATGCGGCTCTTCGTCTCAGGGTCTGCCCCGCTGCCGGCGCCAGTGCTCGATGCATTTCGAACACGATTTGGCCAGGTGATTCTCGAGCGTTACGGCATGACCGAGACCTTAATGAACACGAGCAATCCGTATGAGGGCGAGCGGCGCGCGGGAACGGTCGGCTTTCCGCTGCCGCATGTCGACCTGCGCATTGCGGACGCGAGCGGCGCGGCGGTGCCTGACGGCGCGCCCGGCGAGCTGCTGGTGCGCGGACCACATGTGTGCAGCAGCTACTGGCGCCGAAACGACGCCACCCGCGCGGCGTGGCGCGATGGGTGGTTCCACACGGGCGACGTGGGCACCCGGTCGAGCGACGGGTACATCACCCTTCAGGGCCGCCGGAGCGACCTGATCATCTCGGGTGGATTCAATATCTATCCGCGCGAGATAGAAGACGTGCTGCTCGAACAGCCGGGCATTTGCGAGGCGGTCGTCGTGGGGGCGGCCGATCCGGTGCGCGGTGAGGTGCCCGTGGCGTATGTCGTGGCTGACGATGCCTTCGATGAATCGGCGCTGCGCGAACGCTTGCGGTCGCAGCTCGCGTCATTCAAGCTTCCGAAAACATATGTCCGGCTTGCCGTGCTCCCTCGCACCGCGCTCGGCAAGGTGCAGAAGCACCTCCTTCCGCGCCCTGGTGCGGAGTGAGTCCAGGGGCACCAACGTCGCGGGCGCTCACGCATTGACTTCGATCGCAACACGCTGATTTTTCCAGAACACTTACCGGAGGACACCATGACTGCCTCGCGCCGCGAGTTCCTCGAACGCATGGCCGGAAGTGCCGTGATGTTCGGAGCGGTTCCGCTCAGCATCGACGGTACCCTGCGTGCGTTCGGCGAACCCGCCCCCGATCGCGCGCCCGACGAGTTCGACCTGACCTGGGTCAAGCGGATCACGGGCACGCACAAGGCCGTATTTGATGTGCCCGAAGTGGACAGCGGATATGGCGTATGGCGGGCCTCCATTTACAAGAACCAGTACCACGACACGCTGGGCGTTCCGCTGAGCGACCTGTCGGCGGTTGTCGTGCTTCGCCACAACGGCATCGCCCTCGCAATGCAGCAGGCGTTCTGGGACGCCTATGGGGTGGGGAAGGCAAAAAAGGCCATGCACCCCATCACCGAACAGCCCACGGACAAGAATCCGGCGATGCTCTCGTCGGAACATGACGGCGTGGCTGAGCGGTTTGGCGCCATGGCACTCGACAAGTTCATTGCGGCTGGCGGCATTGCGCTCGCCTGCAATCTCGCCCTGGCTGACTGCGTGCAGCTCGTCGTCACCAAGGACGGCCTGAGCAAGGAAGATGCGCGCAAGAAAACCCTGTCGTTGCTTGTGCCGGGCGTCATTGTCCAGCCATCGGGCGTTTTCGCGGCGATTCGCGCGCAGGAAGCAGGGTGCGTGTATCTGCGCGCAAGCTGAACCGTTGTGCCGTACGGATCACTCATGAATCACGTCAGCGCTCATCGCGCAGTTGTTTCGTTTGTCGTCGCGTTTCTGGGTGCGCCCAGGCCGGGCCCGGCACAGATGCCGGCGGCGTGGCGCGATTCGCTCGTCTTCCACACGTTCTCCATCGCCGCCCTCGATCCGCGCACCGGCGAACTGGGCGTCGCCGTCACCACGCGGGTGCCCTGCGTGGGGAACGGCGTGCCGTGGGTGCGGGTGGGCGTCGGCGCCGTGGCCACGCAGGCGAACACGCGCACTGAGTACGGCACCGAGCTGCTCGATGCGCTGGCCAAGGGGGAAACGCCGGACGCTGCGCTCAAGCGGCTGCTCGCGGCCGACACGGGCGCGCAGTCGCGACAGATCGGGGTGATTGACAGCAAGGGCCGCTCCGCGCAGCACACGGGAACACAGCCGCAGGCGTGGGCAGGGCATCGCGCCGGGCCGAATTATGTGACGCAAGGAAACATTCTCGTCGGGCCCGAGGTGATCGAGGCGGTCGCCAGGTCATTTGAGGCGAGCGACCCCGACGGCCGCCACCTTGCGGATCGCCTCGTCGACGCCATCGAGGCGGGCCACAAGCTCGGCGGCGATCGGCGGCACGGACTCCGGCAATCCGCCGCGGTAATCGTCGCCGATCCGCGGCCCGGGCGCTCGCGCCGGACCGACGGCCTCACGGCGAATATTTCGGTGTGTGAGAATCCCGATCCCGTGGCCGAGTTGCGGCGCATCTACAATACGATCTCGCAGACCCTGGGCTATCGCACGCTGCAGCAATACAGTGGCGGCGATGTATGGCAGCTGAAAGTGATGCTCAACGCGTTGGCGTACTTCCACCCGGACGAGAAGCCGCTGGTCCGTGGACCGGACGCAACCACGTTCACCGCGGAAACGGTCGGTGCGGTCGATGCGTTTCGCGCCGCCGAGAAGCTCGGAGGGCCCAGTGTCGGCTCGCCGGCCGGACTGGTGGATGCGGAGATGGTGGCTCACCTGTGGGCCGCGCTGGACCGGGCGGGCAAGACGAAGGAGGTGCGGCAGCTGTTGCTCGACGCGACCGCGGTGCGGCGCTAAGTGCGCGCGATTGTCGTGGCACTACTCACGCTCGCGCAGGTCGTGCGCGCGCAGGCGCCTCAGCCCGATGGTGCCGGCCTGGAGCCCGGCAGCCTCCCGCCGGGCTGGGCCGAGCCGGGTGCGGCGTGCGACGGACGGCCGGAGTTTCGCCTGCACGAATACAATGGGGACTTCTTCATCCTGCGGCAGTCCGGCTGCACGAACTTCGAGAAGCCGTTTCTCTATCTGATCTTCGGTGAGAACAGCGCGCTGCTGCTCGACAGTGGGGCGAAGAACGCGGACGTGGCGGCTGCGGTTCGCGACGCGCTGCGGGTCTGGGCGGGACGGCACAGCGGCCGTGTGCCCGCGCTCGTCGTCGCGCACTCACACGGCCACGGGGACCACATCGCAGGCGATTCGCAGCTTGCTTCGATGCCGAACACGATCGTCATCGGCACCGCGCCAGAAGCCGTGCAGCAGTTCTTCGGGGTTCACAACTGGCCGGACGAGACCGCATCGTTCGATCTGGGCGGGCGTACGCTGGATATCGTGCCGATTCCCGGCCACGAACGCGCGTCCATCGCGGTCTACGATCGGCGAACCGGCATTCTGCTCACCGGCGACACGGTGTACCCGGGGCGACTGTACGTTGCCGACGGCGACGCGTTCAGGAAGAGTGTGCAGCGCTTGGTGGACTTCACGCGCGGACGGTTGATCACACACGTCCTCGGCGCCCACATCGAGCAGGCCCGTACGCCCTTTCTCGACTATCCCGTGGGAACGAAATACCAGCCTGACGAGCACACTCTCGAACTCTCGCGTGGGCATCTCCTCGAGCTGAACGACGCATTGGCGGAGATGGGGACGACGATCGTGCGGCGGGCGATGAGGGACTTTACCGTATGGCCGATGGTGCGGTGAGGGCGTGCCGTGCGAGGCATCGTGCCGCAGGAGGCGTGGAGAACGGCGTGCGGCGATCGTGTGGCGGGAGGCGGGATGCGTGGCGGAAGGCGAGCGGTGTCAGAGCTTTCGCGCCATTTCGATGACCCGGATCGTCTCGCCCGCGACTGATCGCTCTTCGACTCCGGTCTCGAAAAAGCCCTGGCGCAGCCAGAATGTGAGCCCCTTCTGATTTCCCACTTGCACTTCGAGGCAGACTGACTCGGCCGTCGAACATTCCGCAACGAAGGCACGCAACAAGGCGGTACCGACTCCCTGTCGCTGGCGGCTCGGCAATACGTACAGCCGATGGATCTTTGGAACGCGCCCCGCGTTCGCAAGCCGCGCTGAGAGGACGCCGACGATTTCACCGGATTCCGCTCTGGCAACCGCAACAAAGCCCAGCGGGTCCTGGATAGCAACGGTGAGTCCCGTCGGCTCGAGCCAGACCGCGAGAAGTCGCTCCGTTGCGCTGTCCGAGTACCAGGCGCCGTAAGTATCGAGCCAGGTCTCGCGCGAAAGCTTCACTATGGCGTCGATGTCTCCCAGTACGGCTCTCTCAACTCTCAGCATCTGTTCCCGGGGTTCGGTCGTGGGATGCGGCCCGCTACGTGATCAGCACGTCTATTTCCGCGGCAACATCGGCGCTGGTCCAGTAATGCGTGTGGGTTCCCGCCCCGAGGCATCGCTCGCGCCGGTCCCCCGCGCCGGGCGCGGCGCTGAAGGGCTCGCGCGCCCATACACCCGGGGCGCTTTCGGACCGCCACAGCGTCCGTCCCACATAATCGCCGGACGTGTACAGGTTGACCCACGTGCCAACTCTCAGATTCGCGGGATCCGGGCTCTTGCCGCCTGGTGCGCCCCCGCTGAGGGGCGGTTGGACATCCTCCCAGCTGTCGATCCAGCCGTACAGATAGGGAAAGTGCTGCGCGTACAGCTGACGCAGCGGTGATCCCATCGTCACCAGCCTGAACCGCGACGGACTCACAGCGGGGCTCGCGATCTTCTCCTCCGCGAGGAACCGCAGGAAATCCGCCGTGATGACCGTGCCCTGGCTGTGCGAAACCAGTATGATGCGGTCGAAAAAGGCCGTGCCATCCGGATTCTTCCGTTCGGTGATGTGTCGTAACAGTGACGCGTATCGCTCGGCCATCCTCGCGCGGGGCGTTGCCGTGCGCGGGCTTTCGCGCAGGTAGTTGTCCACGTCGAGGATGATCCCGATGGCGGGGCGCGCCTGAGTGGTGATCACGGCAAGCCGGGCCTGTACCGCGGCAACGGTCGCGGCAGAGGCAAGAAGCACGTAGGCGATGCTGCGCACGATTTGCGTCGTGCGCATTGGATCGAAAAACTGCGTCAGGCCGTCCTGCCAGGCGACATGAAAAATCGCCGGCGCGAACGCGACGATGCCGCCCGCAAGGAAGCCCACAAAAAAGACAGTGGTCGCGACATTGCCCGCCGCCCGCAGCCAGCGAAATCCGGCCGTGAACCAGAACCCGAGCTGTTCGGCGAGCGGCCAGTTGGGGCCGGGCGTTCGAATGCTCGTGAGCATGATCAGCGCAATGAACCATGCGACCATCAGCAGGGCGGCGGCCAGCCCGGCCATGCTGTGCGGGAGCGCCAGTGTGCCGCCGGCCGCGATGAGCGCCTCGAAGAAATCGATGGCGGAGCCGGCGGGGGCGGGAAGAAACCAGCTCCACACCGTCTGGAGCTGCGCCCTGGGCAGGAGATCCACATACGACGTGTGCTGGACGGCGAGCGAGAGCGCTGTCTCGTATCCCACCAGCACGACGAGTGAAGAGGCAAGGAGTGAAAACCCGAGCGTGACGCGCGCGGTCCATGCGGCGCGGAGCAAGCGCCGCATTGCCGGCTGGCTGGGCGTCAGCATCAAGACCCGAATCCCGAGTACGAATGTGACGAATGCGACGGCCCACAGCACGAGCCATGTGACGCTGAACAGCACAAAGCCCCATTGGAATGCGAAGAACGCCGCCTGACGCAGTTTCTCGGCCAGCTCCAATCGGGTGTCAATCGGCGCCCGCACGCAGCTCATCACGGTCAGTGCGGTCGTCAGCAGCACGCCCCAGCGCGCGAGACGTCGCGATCCCGGTTGTGATTCGTCGTAGAGTCCGAGCAAGGCAACCCAGGCGGAGGCGACGATGATCCCGAGCGATGCGGTGAGCGCCAGGGTGCCGAACGGCTCGGCCCGCGCCGGCAAGCGAAAGCCAAGCCACGCACCCGCGCCGACGATCACCAGGAACGTGGCGGCGTAGGCGTGGGCTGCGCGTGCGGTTCGAAGCCGCGTAAAACAGAAGACGCCCGCAACGCCCAGCAGGACTATCACCGCCGCAACGACGCCCACAACTGGTCGACGTTCCGGCCCAACGCCCGCGGGAATGAAAAAGGCCGCCGACACGAGCATCAGGAGGATCGCGACGGGCATGCCGATGGCAAACAGGCGGATCGCCGCCGCGTGCCAGTCGCTAAAGCGCTGCCAGGCCTCGTTCAGCTCCTGGTCCTCCGGCTGCGGGGCGAACTGTGATCCGATGTCGAGCGTCTTGCGGCCGAGGTGACTGATGTGAAGCATGAGCTGATACAGGGCACCCAGCACACGCAGCAGGCCCGACCCCATGCGCGACAGGTCGGCCCAGTGCATCTCAAAGACATGTACGGCAGTGCGAGCCCCCGACCGATCCACCCGTTCGCCAACCAGCTCCGCGGTTTCGTATGGCTCGCGCGCACTTGCGTAGTCCTGGAGCTGTGCGCGCATGAAGGCGACGTCGGGGGGTGACGGCTCCTCGCGGTTGCGACCGACGAACGAACGATCCTTGGCGAGCTCCGCAAGGATCGACGCAGGGCCGGGACGCCGGATGTATGTGACAGCCGGCGGGGCCGACGGCGCGACGGGAAGCGGCTCAGTCGGAATGATCAGCTGTCGTTCTTCAAAGGCGCCGAAGCTCGCGCCGTTTGGCTGGTACTGCACGAGCAGATCGGCTGCGGCCCGCGCGGTGCTGAACTGTGCAGGACTCCCGACGCCATGGACCGCGACAATGGCGACACAGGCGGGGCGCCGATCGCGGTCGCCTGCAGTCATCGCCGGGCAGTCATTGCCGGGGGATGATCGCCGGGGCCATCATTCGGGGTCATCGGTGGGGATTCCTCGACTTGCGGGAT
>DASZZO010000236.1:0-5181 GCA_035544915.1 Gemmatimonadaceae bacterium
GCCCATGCGCACGATGTGGCACACGTTCGGGTGCGCGAGCCGGATGCCGAGCGCCGCCTCGCGGCGCAGACGCGCCATGGCATTCTCATCGCGCGAGAGTGCGGGTGACAGGATCTTGATGGCATACCGCTCATTGGTCGAAACATCCTGCGCCAGGTAGACGTACGACATCCCTCCCTCACCCACCTTCTTCACGATCGCATAGCGGCCGTCGAGTACCTGCCCCGACATGTTCGCGTGATTGATCACTCGCATCTGGGCCAGGTCGGGCGTGATGCCGCGCGGCGTGGTGCGGTGCGAGCCGGATGGTGGCGCGCGGGTCGGCGCGAACGCAGAGGTGCCGCCCGGGGTGAAGGCGACGAGGCGGCCACCGTCCTTGGTGCAGAACTTGGCATCGTCGGGGTACATCGTGCCGCACTTCGGGCACCGCATGCTCATGTGCACACCTTGTTGCGTCCGGCCGCCTTGGCGCGATACAGCGCCTCGTCGGCCCGCGAAAAGAGATCGTCCACCGATTCCACCCCGGGCCCCGGAAAACTCGCGACGCCGATGCTCGACGTAACGTGAGCACCGCCGTGTGCCGGAACGAAGTTGCGCGCGCCAATCCGTTCGACGGTGCGTTCAGCGAACCGGACTCCCCCCGGCAGTCCGGTTTCCGGCAGCATCACCACGAACTCCTCGCCGCCAAAACGCGCCACCAGGTCCACGGTGCGGACCGACTCGCTGAGCAGCGCCGCCAGCTCGCGCAGGACGTCGTCGCCCACCAGATGGCCCTTCGTGTCGTTGATGTTCTTGAAATGGTCCAGATCAATCATGAGCACGGTTATCACCGATGCATACCTGCGCGCGCGCTCCATCTCGGACTCGAGCCGCATCGTCAGTGCGCGGCGATTGAGTACCTGCGTCAGCGCGTCGGTGTGTGCAAGGACCTCGAGCCTCGCGTTATCGGCGCGCGTTGTCTCGATCACCTGCGCCCGGTGGATGGCCGCCACCGCAGCCTTGATCACGGTGTCGGCAAACTCGACGTCTTCGGTTGCAAGTGGCGGCTCATCCGCCCGGCGCCGAAGAAAGAAAACGCCCGACGGCATATCGCCGAGCAGGAACGGCAGCGTGATCACAGAGCGGCTGAGCACCTGAGTCCCATTCACTCTCCATTGTTCACGTACCTCCGCGAACAGTGGGTGGCTTCGCAGGTCCTCGACGAGCACGGGACGGCCAAGCGCGAGCGCCCGCTGGATTTCAGGATAGCGCTCGAGATGAATCCTGAAGTCGCGCAGCCCGGGATTGTCGAACGCCGCCGCAACCAGTCCCACCGCGTCACCCGGCTTGGCGAGAATGATGGAGCAGCGGGAGAGCCGGAGCGCGCGCGCCACGCGGCGCGCGAGGATGTGACAAATCTCGCCGCTCGAGAGGTCTCCCGTGACCTCGTGCAGAATGTCCACCACCTTGCGCCGGCTCGCCGCGTCGTCCCGCGCGCGCTGCAACTCCTCCTCCGCCGAGCGCAGGGTCCGTTGCGTGGCGCGGAGCATGCGATACAGCCGGAGCTGCGCCTGCACCCGCGCCACCAGCTCGGGCGGCCGGAATGGCTTCCGGATGATGTCGGCCGCGCCGAGCCCGAATGTTCGCTCGGTCATCTCATCGGGTGAGAGTGACGACACGATCAGCACGGGAATGTCGCGCCAGCGCCTGTCGCCCCTGACCCGCTGCAGCAGAGGAACTCCGTCGAGGCCGGGCATGCTGATGTCGAGCACCAGGAGGTCGGGCTTCGCGCGTTCGAGTTCCGCAAGAAGTGCGTCGTGCCGGTCTGCAACGGACACGTCGAACCCCGAGGTCCCGAGTGTGCAGCGGAGCGATTCGAGAGCGCCGGGATCGTTGTCCGCAACGAGGATGCGCGCGCTACCCACGGACGCCGCTGCCCGGATCCCCCGCGGGCGCGGCGGACAGGAGCGCCTGCAGCCCGTCCCATTCGATGTTGCCGCCGCTCAGGATGCACACGGTACGCGGGGCCGGCTTCACGATTCCTTCGAGCAGCGCCGCGACGGTGATTGCCCCGCTCGGTTCCGCCACGAGCTTGTGCCGGTCGAGCAGGAAGCGCATTGCGCCCGGGAGCGCGGCGTCCGGCACGGTCACGACGTCGTCGAGAAATGCCTGATGGTGTTCGAAGTTCAGCGATCCGACGCGCACGGCGAGCAATCCATCGGCGAGCCCTGCCGGGTTGGAATCGATGGTGACCGGGCCGCCGGATTCGCGCGCGCGCGTGAGCTTCGGCGACCCCTCGGGCTCGACACCGATCACCTCCGCCGACGGTGCCACCTGCTTCACGGCCGCGGCGACGCCGGCACTGAGCCCGCCCCCGCCGACTGCAACGAGCACGAGGGCGACGTCGGGAAGATCCTCGGCGATCTCGAGCCCGATGGTGCCCTGCCCGGCGATGATCGTCGGGTCGTCGAATGGCGGGACGAGCGTCGCTCCCTCGCGCGCACAAATCTCCAGGGCCCTGGCCATGCGCTCCGCCGTCGTCGTCCCCTCGAGAATCACCCGCGCGCCGAGCCGTTCGGCGCCCTCCCGCTTCGCGCGCGGAGCGGTTGTGGGCATAACCACCGTACACGCCACTTTGTAGAGCCTAGCGGCGAGGGCGACAGCCTGGCCGTGATTGCCGGAGGACGGCGCGACCAGCCCGCGCGCGCGTTCCGGCGCCGACAGCTGCGAGACGAACCAGTACGCTCCGCGAAACTTGAATGCTCCGCCACGCTGCAGCATCTCCGGCTTGAGCAGCACAGATACGCCGAACTGCGCGCTCAGTGCCTCCGAAGGCAGGAGGGGCGTCCGAACCGCCACGCCGCGAAGCCCTGCCGCCGCGCGGCGAACGGCGTCGAGCGACACGAGCCCGGTGGATGCGGTGGACGTCATGCTGCGAAGGTATCGCCAGCTGCAGGGAGCGGCAACGCCGGACCCTGCAGCTCATTCAATGATTCGTGCACCATTTCCGCCGGATCATCACGCCGCCGGCTTCTTGAGCTGCCTGAGCGCCTCGTCAACCGCCTGCTTCAACTCGCGGTCGACGCCCTTCTTCTCGTCCATGGGCGTGTTCTTGACCCACACGTCGGGTGCCACGCCGTAGTTCTCGAGATTGACCCCGTAGTTGTTCGGCTTGGTCGGATCGTACGTCACCACGAGCGATCCGGGGGTGCGTATCGTTCCCCCGTTGATCAGTGTGTAGCTCCCGGTCGCGATCACCTGTCCCGACGTCGGCGTGCCGACGATGGTGCCGAGGCCGAGCTGCCGGAATCCCATCGGCGTCACCTCCGAGTCGGACGCCGAGCGATGATTGGTCACCAGGATCTTGGGCCCATCAATTGCCTCGCGCGGACGCCGCCCCGCCGTGCGGGAGCCGTTGCGCGGATTCCAGTACTCGTACGGCTTGCGCTCCAGAATATCGAGCAGCTCCTGATCGATGTTCCCGCCGCCGTTGTACCGGATGTCCACCACAATTCCTTTCTTGTTCCAGAACTGGTTGATCTCGTTGCGGAAACGCGCGAGTGAGGGCTGGTCCATCGCGCGGATGTGGACGTACGCGATTTTTCCGTCCGATTCCTTCTCCACCAGTTCGCGATTCTTTGCGACCCACTCCTCATACTTGAGGTTGTTCAGCGCGGCAGCATTGACGGAGGCAATGCGGGCGACCTTCGCGTTCTCGCCGCCGGCCGCCTTGCTGTAGCGGACGGGCACGTAGTCGTTGAGCGTCCCACTGAGGATCTTCCAGTAGTTGTCGCCGGCCTTGATCTCCTTGCCGTCGATCGCAAGCACGTAGTCGCCCACAGCGATGCCGAGCCACTCCTTGTCGGCAGGCCCATCCTTGTAGATGTGGCTCACGCGATACCTGCCGTTCGCAGGTTCGAGTTCCAGTCCCACGAATCGTGTGGTGTACCCACGCGGGGCCTGCACGCTGGGCGGGCCATTGACGCCTGTGTGCGAGGCGTTCAGTTCGCCGATCATCTCGTTCGAGAGGGCGTAGACGTCTTCGTTGCTCGCGACGTGGGCGAGCATGGGCTTGTACTTCGCCTTGATGGCATCCCAGTCATGGCCGTGCATTTTGGAGTCGTAGAAGCGGTACTTCATGACGCGCCAACTCTCTTCAAAGAGCTGCGTCCACTCGGCGCGGGCATCCACGCGCACCGGAAAACTGAAGGCGATTCGCTCCTTGCGCTGGTTCGCGAACGTGAACCGCCAGATCTCATTGCCGGGCTGCGCCGGGCCGGCCGCCGCTGCCTCACCGTCTCCAGAGCGGGGTCGCTGAGCGTAGAAGAAGGCACGTCGATCGGCTGTGGGCTGGATGTCAGCGAAGGGACCCGTCGCGATTCGGCGACGGTCGCGCCCGTCGATCCCTACGGAGAAGAGGGCCTGCTCGCCATTCTCCGTGGAGAGAAAGAAGACCGTCTTGCCGTCGCGCGAAAGGAAGTAACTGGAGGGGCCGCCGCCGAAGCCGCCGCCTCCGCCTCCGCCGCCCCGTCCACCGCCCACGTCATTCGTGCCGCGGGTAAGCTGGATGGCGCGCTTGCCGATCCGGTCCATGTCCAGAGTGATTGCCCGCGCGGCCGGCGCGGGACCACTCACCGGCGCGCGTGACGTCGAGTCTGCTGGTTGCGCGCCTGTCCCACCAGCGCGCCCTCCACCACCGCGGCCGCCCCGGTCGGCACCGCCGCCCCCTCCACCCGTTGCGCCCATCTCACGCCGGGCGCGCTCTCGCACCAGTGGATCGGCGGGATCTTCGGAGAGCTTCGCGAGCGACACCGCAAAGAGCTGATTGACCCCGGTGTCACGGTTCGAAATGAACACGACACTGCCGCCGTCGGGGGTGAGCGTCGGCGACCGGTCATTGAATGGATTCTGCGAAATGTTGTATTCCTTCTTCGCGCGGATATCGAAGAGGAATACGTCCGTGTTCAGGTCGTCGTCACCGCGATCGTAGAGGAGCCAGTTCCCGTCGGCCGAATAGCCGGCAAGGCGGAATCCGCCCGCGGTATTGCGCGTAACTTCGGCGACTTTGTTCGTCGCGAGGTCCGCCTCCCAGATCGTGTTGTCGGCCACGTACGCGAGCTTCTGCGAGTTGGGTGACCAGAGCGTCGTCGTCTTGATCGACGCCTGCCTGGTGACCTGCGTGCGCGTTCCCGTGGGGATGTC
>DASZZO010000237.1:0-27937 GCA_035544915.1 Gemmatimonadaceae bacterium
CATGGCCCTAAGTTTCCGCTATACCCCAATCAGGTCACTCGGCGAGGTTCAAGGACAGCAATGACTACCGGCAGGACGGTCATCCGGATTGTGCGGGTCGTCATCAACCTACTCGTGGTGATGGTCCTGATCGCTGGACTGTCCTTCTACGCCGTGATGTCTTTTTACGCCCTGAATCGAACCAACGGCACCATCGTTTCCGCAGGCGACAAACGGGAGTACCTGCTCTATATCCCGAGGAGCTACGATCGCGCCAAGCCGACGCCCCTCGTCATCAGCCTCCACGGCGCGGCGCTGTGGCCGGCCGCGCAAAGAGAAACCAGCCACTGGAATAACGTGGCCGATGAGCACGGGTTTATTGTCGTGTACCCGGCGGGTATGACGCCGCTGGGCGGCGGCACCGGTGTGTTGCCCAAGGTCTGGCTCTTGAGGCCGGAAACGGATGTGACGGAAAATGTCAGATTCATCTCGGACTTGATTGACACGCTGGAGGCGGCTTACAACATCGACTCGTCCATGATCTATGCAGACGGGTACTCCAATGGCGGCGCCATGGCTTTTGCGCTGTCCTGCAGACTGTCAAATCGAATTGCCGCGATTGGAACGGTGTCGGCTGCTCAAGACCAACAGCCGTGGAGCTGGTGTGGAGATTCCCGACCGGTGCCGCTGATCAACTTTCATGGAACAGCCGATCTTGTGCCGTACAACGGCGGTCGGGTGTGGGGGGCCCCCAGACCGTTTCCGAGCGTCCCGGAATGGACGGCGAGTTGGGCTCGAAGAAACCGGTGCGCACCGAGTCCCCCGGACTCGGCGGTTGCGGCGGACGTCATTCGTACCCAATACACGAACTGTGCTGACGACGCGGACGTGGTGCTCTATACCATACAAGGAGGAGGCCATCAGTGGCCCGGCGGCAGGCCGCTGCCGAAATGGATACTCGGGCACGCGAGCAACAGCATCGACGCAACGAGTCTGATGTGGGCGTTCTTTCGCAAGCACCGGCTCAGCCCGCGGTCTGCTCTGGCTACTTCGACGCCGCCGCCAGCGCCTTGATCGCCGCCGACATCATGCGCACGCGATCGGCATCCTTCGCCCCGCTCACGTCGCCGTCCACCTGCTTCGCGAGCACGTTCAGCACGACTGCCCGCGCCGCACCGCTCTTCTGCTCCGCCGCGTCCAGCGCCGCCGCGATCGCCGTCGTGCGTTCCGCCGACAAGCCTTTCCCGCGCACCAGCTGGTCGAGATACGACCGTACGACCGGGAACGCCGCCGGCCACACGAACTTCGGCTGGCTCTGGGGGTTGTACTCCGTCATCGTCACCAGCTTCGCCGCCGCGATCGCGTTCGCCGAGAGCTGGTCGCTCGGCTGCAGCTCCAGCACGTCGAACCCGCGGTCGAGCTCGGACGAGTAGATCATCCCGTTCCAGTAGTACGCGCCCCACGAGCCGCCGATTGTGCCTTGCGTGCGGCCAGCGCCGGGCCCGTTCGTCGGAGGCTGGATCGGAATGTCCGCGCCTGGCAGCGGGTCGATCGAACCGCGATCGAAATACGCGATCTCTTTCGGGTGGTCGGCGTCCGTGAAGTCCATCACGTCCACGCCGCCCTGGTACCACCCCTGGACCATCAGGTCGCGCCCCGGCACGGGGATGATCCCGCCGTTGTGCGAAACGCAGTTCTCCTGCGCGGATTGCGCCGCGGGAAGCTTGAAGTAGGCATGCTGCGTGTACTTCTTGTCGGCGCCAACCGTGAGGATCGTGTTACCGCCCATCTCCATCATGCTGTTGGCCTGGCACATCGGTCCCGTGCCGCCGCCCCACTCGTCGGTGAAGACGACCTTCTTGCCGTCGTTGCTGAACACGGCCGTGTGCCAGCCCTGGAAGTTCGTGTCGGACTGCGCCGCCAGCCGAACGGGCTTCTCGGGGTTCGTGATGTCGACCAGCAGCCCGTAGCTCGTGCAGGCGGCGGCGAGCAGGTGCATCGCCGGGTACGCCGTCACGTCGTGGCAGTTGCGCGGCCCGGTGTGCACGGGCAACGCGAGCGGCGCGGCCGAGGTGTCTCCCGGGGCACCGCCACGTCCGCGACCGGCGCCGCCGACCGGGCGGTTGGGTGTGACCGGAGCCGGGTCGAGGCCGGTGAAGATCCGGGCACCCGTGACGACCTCCGAGCGCTCAGGGTGATCCAGCGGCACCTTGATCACATCGAGCCGGTACAGCGAGTTGGTCGGGTCCGCGGGATCTGTGCCGTTCTTGCACCCCGCGAGTTCGGTGGCCGGCCGTGCCGCCTGCTGGCCCGACACGTAGATGTACACGACGTTCTTGTCCGTCGGGCTCGGAATGACCGTGTGCGTATGCGAGCCTTTGCACGTCTGCACGTTCTTGATCAGCTTCGGCGCCCGCGGGTTCGTCACGTCGAAGATGCGCACGCCCGCCATGTGGTCCTTCGGGTCTTTCACACCCCCCTTGGCGCAGTCGTTGCGATTGCCCGCGCCCTCGGCGGAGATGAACAGCAGGTTGCCGACGATGGACGGGTCGCCCTGCGACGTGATACACTCGACCACCGACGCGATCACCGGCTTCGCCGGATCGGTCACGTCCCAGATCTGGAAGCCGGCAAAGTTGGCCTGGTACACATAGTGCGTGGCGAACGCCATGTCGGAGTTGATGAACGTCAGGCCGCGCGCCGTGTCGAACTGCGCCGGCTTGGGCGAGAACGACACGAGCCGCATGTTGCTCGACGCCGTGCCGGCGTCGAGGCGACCCGACTTGAGCTTGCTCCGGGGATCGGTGGTGCTCGGATACGTCTGCGCGGAGATCAGCGCAGGGACGAGCATGGTCGCGACCAGCAGGATCAGCGCGCGGGGGGTGCGCATTGGGAGAGGCTCCGGTGGTAGGGGGTGCATTGGGCGGCGGTTCAGTTGGCTGGAAGCTGGCTGAGCAACTGCTGCATGATGCCGATCTCGGCGGTCTGCGCCGCCACGACGTCGTTCGCGAACACGTTGACGTCTGTCTCCTGAGCGGCCAAAGGGGCGGCGAGGAGGTCGTCCACCATCTTCAGTGCGCCGTTGTGGTGCTGGATCATCAAGTTGAGGAACGCACGGTCGAACGCGACGCCCGTCGCCGCGCCGAGCTCCTTGAGCTGCGCCGCCGTGAGCATGCCCGGCATCTGCATCGTGCGCCACGAGGAGGTGTCCGGCGCGTACTGGCCGTAACGGCGGAGCCACCCCTGCATGATGCGGATCTCCGGGACCTGCGACTGGTCGATCTTGTTCGCGAGCTTCAGCACGCGCGGATTGGCGCCGTGGGCCTCGGCCATTCTGGACATGTAAATCGCCTGTGCGTGGTGGGCGATCATCCCCTGCATGAATTGGACGTCCGCCACGGTGTAGATCGCGCCCTTGGGAATCACGATGTGGCCCGGCATGTTCATGCCGCTCATGCCGCTCATCCCCGTCATGCTGCCACCCTGAGCGAAAGCGAGCGCCGGACCGCCGAGCAGCAGGGCGGATAGTGCGGGCGCACTGGCAAGGCGTTTGAGCATCACGATGTTCTCCTTCAGTCGGTCGCTTCCATAAGTACGTGCGGAAAGTAGGTGCGGAGCAGCCCCCGATGACGCCAAAGATACGATACGCTGGGTTGGGCCGGCGCACTAGCCAGGGCGACGCCGGCATCAAGTACGTGAGGACCGGCGAGCAGGTCACAGCTGCCGTTGAGGGCGGCATGCCGCTGTACACGACTGGCGCGCTGCTTGGCCATACGGACACAAAAAGTACGACGCGCTACGGACACCTCTCAGATGACCCGCTCAAACGCGCTGCGGATGACATTTCGGCCACGATCGCCGCGAGGCTCGCGTTGCCAAGCCGCTGCGTCACGAAGCGACCCGCCGATCGCGCAACGCCTGGACCGCGAGAATAACCGAGAACAGACCGGTCACTCCGAGGACATACAGAGTCCAGATGAACAACAGGGCGCCGCTCTTTTCGAGAAACTCCGGGCGCAATCCATTCCGCATGTGCAGAGGCAGCATTCCGGCGGCCAACACTCCGCCAAGAAGCATGATCACCTTGCCCGATGACCGTTCTCGCAGCAGAACGGCACCACAGACAACGACGAGCAGGATCGCAACGCCGAAAAGATGATGGAGCCCTGCGGGGTCGAAGCCGAAGACGATGTCCTGTGAGATGTGCAGAGCAAGCAGAAGCATGGAGAGTATCGAGGTCACACTCAAGAGATCGCGTTGCTTCACAGGGGGCGCTCCGTTGAAGCGTGTGGCGAAGCAGTACTCGGCGTTCAGGCCGCGAGAGCCCCAAGCGGTTTATGAGATGCCATTTGCATGGCGGACCGCCGCGCTGCTCAAACAAAATGCCCTGCGTGAGGCACTGATCTGTTCACCGGAGGACTTGCCAGGGGTCGTATTTCGAGACTGCGGCGTACAATGGGCAGCACGAAAACAAACGCCAACTCGGGAATCTCCGAGTCATCAAGTAGCTAAGAAGAAAAGACTCCAACTTCCGGTGGGCGCACGACCCGCTTCGAACTAGCTGCGGCTTCACCCCCTGACCAACTCCACGCCTGCCGGATGATGACCAAGGTGCAAACGGTTTCAATCGTCGCGAAGAACAAGTACTCAGGAAAAGCGGGCGGCCTGCCCCATCCGGCCAGAGGCGGAACGAAGGTCAGAAAACCGTTTACGAGGGTCACGATACCAGCCGCGATGATATTCGCCAGCCGGTTCGCTCGAAACGAGAGAAGTCGAGACGCCAGAATCATGGCGATGGGTATTTCCATCAAGACCGCTGAACCCATCAAAGCCCATGGTGGGAGTGCTTCGAATGGATTTCGCGAGCCAGCAATAGCGAACAGCGCAATAACGTCAGCGTATAGATAGTTGAGTAACGCGAACATCCACAACAAAGACAGCCGCTCCTTTGTGTCGTGCATGTCAACCTCCTGTGGATTTTCTCAGAGTTCTCGCCGCAAGCCTGGAAGTGGTGGGCTGTAGGTCAGAGTCGAACGATGGTGCCCTTGGCCGAGAGTCGGCTCCCATGTCGGCCGATCAGTCCGGCGAGGATCGCCGCGAACATGGCTGACCCGAGGACCGCATAATGGTTCACGTTATCCGCAACGAGATGACGGTCGCGCATGCGAATAAGCGAATCCGCCATGGCGAAGCTGATCGTACCCGCGATGAGGTGCGCGGTGATACGGTGCCCGGTCAGAAAGGATGCAGGAGCCCCGGTGCGGTCGCCGACGTGGTGCAAGGGACCGCGGTCAGTCTCCGTCCAGGGAGTTACTCGCATGATCGCGGCCAGAACTACGCCGAAGGTCGCCGCCATCAGCATCGCCGACTGCGTTGCCCCATACCGGGGCAAGTCGACGATGCCAGAGCGGAGATACCAAACAGATCCCACCGTATTGAACACAGAAAACACGGCCCACCAATACGCCGCGAATCTTGCGCGCAACGCAAGTGCGATGATCATGCTGAGAACTGCGCCACAGATGGCGATTGAGCCGAAAACGAACGGATGTTCCTGGCATCCTCCCGGTTGATTTCCGAAGAAGAGGTGACAGCGATAGAAGTGCGTCGCGCCGTAAGTCGCCGGGATTAGCACTGCATACCCGCCCGCGATGGCCGCGATATTTGCGACGCCGGGAACGATGAGTGCGCGCACGGTGCCGCGGGTAGGTGCCTTCATTTGACGGCGCTTGTTGATGGTCCACACGAGTGGTACTCCGCCCAACGCCCAGCGTAGTCGTTGCCAACCGTCGTCGGCGCATTCCGATTCTGCTGTGAGCGCGTCGAGCCACTCGCGCGACCCAGGCTCAACTCGTCGATGCAGCCAGCTGAGCAGCTGTCGTGCCAAGACATCGGCGAGACGTCCGAGGAACCTGTGCATCTGCACTAACGGCTCCCTGGCACAGAGGCGAGGCGACGAGTCATTCTCAAAGGTGCCGCCTCAGCGAGCTTCGTTCGCGCCGTCTTCGCGCCTGCTCCTGTTAGGCGATAGGTATGGCGTGGCGGACGGCCGGGTTGTTCTGGTTCGGCCCAGCGAGTCTCGAGCCAGCCCTGATCCGCAAGACGCAGGAGAATCGGATAGAGCGTTCCAGACTTGAGACCTGTGAGCTGGCTGAGCGCATAGCCGTAGTGCCATGAGCGCGGCGACTCAAGCAAAAGTTCGAGAACGCTGAGGGTCTGAGGCGACGTGTTTGGCAGCCGAGGCATTGACATACTCTACATATGTTGTCTTTGCGATGCAAGCCCCTCGCATCGACTTGTGTGAGCGAGCTCCGTATCAGCATCGATCAGACAGTCTCGGACCTTGTATCTACCGCTTCCGTAGTATTGGCGCGATTCTCCGACAGGCGATAGCTCGATCGGACCACGGTTAACAGACCGAGCGTGAGCGTGAGCGTCGCCTGTCGTCCGCGAGCCGAGCCCGAACAGTTGCGTGGCTGCGAGGCCGCATCATGCAAGGCAGGGCCAGTCCGCGGATCCCATCCTCGGAGGGGCGATGACGGAGACACCGCGCGGGTCGTCGTGGGGATCGACGTGGCGAAGGCCACGCTCGAGGTGCATGTGCGGCCGACGGAGCAGCACTGGTCGGTCGCGAATGATGAGGCGGGGATTCGCACGCTCGTGGAGCAGCTCCGCGCCGCGCAGCCCGTGCTCCTCGTGCTCGAGGCGACCGGCGGCTACGAGGTCGCCGCGGTCAGTGCGTTGGCGGCCGTCGCGCTGCCGGTCGTCGTGGCGCATCCGCGGCAAATCCGCGACTTCGCGAAGGCCACTGGCCAGTTCGCCAAGACGGACCGCCTGGATGCGGCAATCCTCGCACGGTTCGCGGAGCAAGTGCAGCCGGCGCCGCGCGCACTGCCGACGGAGCAACGGCACGAACTCGAGGCGCTGCTCACCCGGCGACGCCAGCTCATCGAGATGCTCGTCGCGGAAAAGAACCGGCTCGGGCAGGTCTTCGCGCACAGCGGGAAGCGGGTGAAGAAGAGTCTCACGGCGCACATCGCCTATCTGGAACGCGAACTCCGGATCGCGGACACCGACCTGGGCGACCTCATCCGCCGCAGCCCCGCATGGCGCGAACTCGACAATCTCCTGCAGAGTACGCCCGGCGTCGGGCGCGTCCTCGCGCTGACGCTGCTCGCGGAGTTGCCCGAGCTCGGCACGCTGGATCGCAAGGCGATCGCCGCCCTCGTCGGCGTCGCCTGGCTCAACCGCGATAGCGGCACGCTGCACGGCAAGCGCACCGTCTACGCCGGGCGCGCCTCCGTGCGGGCGGCGCTCTACATGGGCGCGCTCGTCGCGACGCGGCACAATCCCGTGATTCGGGCGTTCTACCAGCGGCTCCTCGCGGCCGGCAAGCCCAAGAAGCTCGCCCTCACGGCGTGCATGCGAAAACTGCCCGTCATCCTGAACGCCATGGTGCGCACCCAGGTGCCGTGGATGTCGGCATTGCCCGTGACCGCTTGACTTTCGAGACATTGCTCACGCTTGTATGACCCGCGCACGCGATGTTAATAGAAGTGCACCGACGGTAGACCGACCACGCATCGGGGTTCACGAGCCCGTTGATAAGCTGTCTGTGTCGAACTCGTGTGAGCGGGGCGATCTCGAAACCCATAATGCACTCGTTGACCGCTGTCCGCTGGCCGTATTCCACGAAGCGGGGTAGGTAGCAAGACTGAGATGACTGCACACTCCCTCGCTCAACCAGACGCGCTCGACCGTGATTCGGTGGCGCTCAATTGTGACGCAGCCCCTTTCTCGTCGCACTGAGAATACCATATCGTCGCGATTGGGGCGTCCACCGCCCGTTCCTTCGCGAACGCCTAAGGTACGCTGAATCCGTTGCTCTGCGAGCGGCGAGTCTCTCGCATATCGTGGGGGAGGACGTAGTTGACACGTAACTCCGGAATTGGTGAGCGCGTCGCGATTGTCCGACGACTCATTGCGTGTGTGTCAACGCGAGAAGGGCGCGATGCTGTCGTGCGGGCGACGGCGACCAGGATGACCACTCGTTTCTACGCCTACGTGCGCGAACTCGCTCTCGCGGCGCAAAAGGATGACGTTGCGATTATCGTCTGGGAGCTCGCGTCCGGGGCCGAAGGCCAGATCGAGTCGGTCGCTGAAGCGATGCACAATCGCGCCGAAGCCGCGCCGATTCTGGTTCGCATGGACCTGACGAAGGCGGCCGCGCGACAAGTTCTCGTGCTCGCCCGCTACCTTCCCGAAGCCCAGGTGTCGCTCCGAGGCCACGATGACCTCGAGAGTGACATCAACATGCTGTATAACGAACCAGGAGGGCGTGGCGCGTACGCAGCGATTGTTCAACGGCTGTTGCCGCTAACTCACGGTCGCGCGCGGGACATCGTCGCGTGCGCCTCAGTCGCTGGACATTCCCGTACATCGGTTCGTAGCTTGGCGCGTCTGTGCGGTGTGCCCGTCAGAACGCTCGAGTGGAAACTCAGAGCCGCGCAGCAGGCTCCTGCCAAGATTCTCGTAGGTTGGATGGTCGCACTCCACTCGCTCTGGCGACTCGATGTTCTCGGGTGGACGCCGAAGCGGACAGCCCACGCGGCCCGATTCCACTCAGGCGAGGCTTGGTCGAACTACGTCGGCCACCACGTTGGTGCGCGCCCGGCGACTCTCCTTCGAGAGGGCGGTTTCGAGAGCCTCTTGGATCAATGCGCCAGACAGGTGAGTGCGGACCGTGCGGCTGGCCCACTTTGACAAGTTCTGGATCCGCATTGCGCATCGCGTGCGACAGTTGCGCGGGCCGTATGCGTCTCGCGCATCGCAAGCGTTGAATTTCCGTTTGCCAAAACGAATCATGAGGTCAGAGCTAAGATCGCTCTCGCTTCGATCAGATCGCCTGACGAAGAGGAGATTCTCAGTCCACTTAGCAAAGGGGATTCCGATGCGCTCGCCGAATGGAGTCAAGAAGGTGCTACGGATTGCGTCATTCGGGGTGTTGCTCGCCGCAGCGCCCTTTACCGTCTCCAACCGCGGCGTGCAGTTCAACGACGCCAAGTGCGAGGGGGGTATGTGTTGCGGCTGCTGCGAGAGCGCGGGCCAGATCTGCTTCGGCCCGCCTTTACCGATCGAGGACACGATCGTGCAGTGCCCGATCACCGACCTCGATCATTGCCAGTGCTACTGGTAGCTCCTAGGCTTACGCAATTGAATCAGTGGTGGGGGGCAGTCACTGCCATGATTCAATCGCGGGTTACTTGGCGCGCCGCGTGCCTGGTTGTATTGCTCGCGAGCTGCTCAACGGAGTCAGGCAAACTCAGGGAGAGTCCGGCAGTGCGCTCGCCTGCCGCCGTATTCCCTCGGAGCGCGCTCACGATTCGACAGGAAACAGTATTCTCCGGTCACCTGCCAGGGCGGCCAAAGGCCCTGCTGATGGTCGGGAGATGGCTTGTGGTGCTCGTAGCCGCGTCAGACACGGCTGCGGTTTCCGTCGAACCGATGAACGGCAAAACCGGAGGTGTGCTTTCGAAAACGGTGGAGAACGGCACATCGCTATTCAGTGCGTGGGCGATTGCACCAACTCCGGGCGATGCAAAAAGCTTCTGGGTGTTCGACGTCACTGGCGCACGACTCGCTCGCGTCCAAATCGATAATGGGACCTTTCGACCACAGGATCCAATCGACCTTATCTCGGATGCGCATCTCATGGACGCGGCTCCGCTTACCGACAGCACGTTTGTAGCGACTGGTCTGTTCACCCGATCGAGGGTCGCATTCTTCGATAGGACAGGCCGACTCCGGCGTCTTGGCGGACTCCCTCCACCGGGACCCAGCACCTTGCCGATGGCGGTTCGGCAGCAAGCGCAGGCGGGCAGATTGACCGTGAATCCTGCACGTGGTCGAATCGCGATCGCGAACGCACATTCGGGGGAGATTGAGATTCTGAACATTGACGGATCCGCGCTTGCTCGAAGCGACGTGCGGCCGCTTCCGTCATCGCCGCTAAAATGGACCACCTTGGGCGGGTCGACTGTGCTCGAGGTGGATACACTCGCGGCCTACGGATACATCGACGTCGCGAGCACGACCGACCTGATCGTCGCGCTGTTCTCTGGCAGCGCAGCAACGCCGCGAGGGTCGGCTCCATCTGGTGGCCGGATCGATCTGTTGGACTGGAACGGGCGTCGGCTTGAGGCAATCGAGCTCGAGGGTGGAGACCTGATCGCGATCGCCATCGACAGCGCGCGCTCATTTCTTTACGGTCTGACGAGAGATAGGCCACCTCGCGTTGTGCGCCTTGACCTCCGCGACTTGGCTGCGGTGGGGCTACCTACCGCGTCGGAGAAGAGGGCCAAGCCGCGGACAGGGACGGGCCAACCGACAGTCCGTCACTTACGGTCGCGCAGGGTTGTCTCGCGTACAGGCGTTCACCTGGGTCAATGATTCTCAGGAGGTCACATGTGGACCGTACGTGGAAACGTCGATGTCGGGACTCTCTTGATGGTGTCCTGTGCACTGATCGTCGCTGGGATCGCGATAGAACCGAGGCTAAAGCGCTCGTCGTCAAGTGTCGAGGAGCACCCGCTCAAACGCGACGTGTGGAATAAGATTTCGCAGGGAGGTCATCGAAACGGTTCGGCGACTGCTCCGGTTCAATTGGTGGTCTTCACCGATTACCAGTGCCCGGCTTGCTCTCGATTCGAGCCAAAGCTAACAGCGCTCTTGGCAATGCAGCGAGACGACGTAAGCGTCGTCTACAGGAACTTCCCCATCAGCAGCATTCATCGCGACGCAGTGGCTGCGGCTCTCGCTGCTGAGTGCGCCGCAGAGCAGGGAGGTTTTGAGGCGATGCGCGAGAGCCTTTATCGACACCAACCACTCATCGGCACAAAGTCTTGGGAATGGTTCTTCCAGAACGCAGCACTGTCTGATACATCGAGATTCAATGCGTGCATGACGGCTATGAGATATCGTCAAACGATCGCGGAGGATTCGACGGTCGGCCAGCAAATTGGTGTTCGAGGAACGCCCACGATTGTTGTCAATGGCCGAGTGCTCACTGGCACCCTGTCTTCTGAAGAACTGAACCGACAGGTACGCCGCCATAAGCGCGATAAGGCCGCATATAGCGGCAGGTGAGCAAGTGCGTTCCGACCCTCGAGTGTCCCGTTGACGTTCGGTCCTGTAATCGGCTTACCAACCGACCCCGTTCTATATAGGCTTGGATGCGTGCCGACGTATCCTATCGCCACCTGCAAGGCTGAATGCCCGCCACCATGCATGCTCGTGCGAGTTGCGCGATTGGCCAAACCACCTCAGTGTTTGGGCTGACTGCGGGGCTCGTGAGTCTCGAGGTCTTCGAGGACCCAGGGAGGTGCGATCCATGAAGCCCATGCCGCGCTTCAGAGCAGGAGTTCTGTACGCGCTCGTCGCCCTCATGCCGACCGCCGCCTCATCGCAACAAGACCACAGTGGCGTGTTTCGCGGCGCCGTTCGACGTGACTCGAGCAAGGGTTCGCCGATCGAGGGGGCGGAGATCATCCTCGAGAGTGTCGGCACCACGCGAACAACACCCCAAGGCATCTTCGCGTTTCGCGATCTGGTCCCGGGAAGCTACGCTGTAACCGTACGCCACCCGAACTATCGCCCACAGACTGGGCGCGTGGCGATCGCGCACGCAGATACGATTGACCTCACCATCTCGATGGAGCCCGTCGAATCGCCGTTGCCAGCAGTCACTGTGGTCGGCGCGCCAAGGCCGGTGAGCATCGGCATGGCGGAATTCGAAACCCGACGAGCGGGAGGAGTTGGGAAGTACCTCACGGCGAAGGATTTCGACGGGCGCGGGAACGCAACCTTAACGGACGTGCTCAGGACCAACATCCCTGGGCTGCTTTTCGTCCAACAGCCGGGCGGGGGGTTTGCGGCGGCGGGGAAACGCGCCATCCAGAAATCGTTAGCTCCTTCCAACAGGCGCACCGATTTCTTCGGAGGGGCGTTGCCTGAGGACCAGTGCTATATGCAGCTCTTCGTCGACGGCCAAAGGATCTACACGTATCACCGTCCGGGAGAGAATGGCCCGAACCCACCGAAGTTGGAGGACTTCCCCGTCTCAAACATTCTAGGTGTTGAGATCTACCGCGGTGCGGCCGAAACGCCGACCCAGTTCAACACGCCAGGCGCCGCATGCGGCACCATTGTCATCTGGACCGGTCGACGAGAGTGACGAAGTGAAGATCCCAGATGCCGATGCGCTGTCTGACGCTCGAAAGCTCGTCGCCGAGCCGCGCCTCAAGTTAGTGCGCAATGGCGCGGACCGCGGACCGAGCACCACCTCGTGCGACCTGCCCGCTTGGGGATCCCACCTCGGACTTCACGCTCATCAACTGAATGAGCCGGAAATGCCCTGCCTCATCCTCGCGCTGGAGCGGCCGGCCTGCGTTTCGCTCTCCCGTTCCAAGGCCGGGCTGTCGCGTCGGTCCGGCTCCCAAGGCACACCGATGAAAGAGCCTCCGATTCCCACGAGGATCGCCCTGGTCGCGCTCGCGTGCGTCGGCATGCTCAGTCACGGCGCCGCAGCCCAGGGGCTAGCGCCCGAGGGGCAAGGACGGTCCGGCCTATACCGCGGCCGATGTTCGTTTCATGCAGGGGATGATCGCCCACCACGCTTAGGCGCTGGTGATTTGTGCGATGGCGCCCACGCACGCCGCGAGTGACCCGGTAAGCCTCTTCTGCAAGAAGGTCATCATCTCCCAGCGGGATGAAATCCTGCTTATGCAGAACTGGCTGCGTGACCGGGCTGAGCGGGTTCCCGATCCCAACGACACGCACCCGCGCGACACAGTGAACATGAGGATGGATGAGGGCTTGATCCCGATGCCCGGGATGCTCACGGCGGCCCAACTCAAGCAGCTCGATGGCGCGCGCGGAACGACTTGGGACACTCTCTTCCTCGCCGACATGATCCGGAACCACCAGGGTGCCCTGACGATGGTGGCGACGCTGTTTGATTCGCCGAGTGCCGCTCAGACACCGGAAATCTTCGGCTACGCGACGGATGTCGACCAGCGCGCTGAAATCGAGAGGATGGAAGGAATGCTCTCATCGCTTCAACGGAGAACGCCGCATGAGGAGTGAACGGATCGTTCGTTGGCATCGCGCGCGAGGAGTCATGGGATCGCTCTCGCTCGCCTTCGCCACACTCTCTGCGCCGTCGTGCGCAAGGTCGTCGGGGTCAGCCCGCCCGACTCCATCGCCCCTCCTCGGCGTGGCACCGATTACGCCGCCACCGATGCCGACCAAGGCGTCCACGACTGATCCGCGCGTGGGACTCCGCGCTGGACTCACGAAAGCGGCTGAAGTGGCGCACAACATCACGCTTGTGTCACACCATGCCAAGCCTGCGGTTCTCGAGGGCGAGGCGGGGTCGCGCGGACTAATATTCGCAAACTCCGGCCTAGCCTTCCAAGGAAACTACATCTTCCAGGGTAACTTCAGCGGCTTCCAGGTCTGGGACATCGCCAACCCCGCGAACCCCGTGCTCGCCAACGCAACCGTTTGCGCTACCGGGCAGGGCGATCCATCGATCTACGACAACCTCCTGTTCATCTCCTCCGAGAACACTGGCGACCGTACGGACTGTGGCATGCAGGGCGTGCAGGAGCAGGTGAGCAGGGACCGGGCCGTCGGCGTGAGGATTTACGACGTCTCTGACATGGCACCTCCGCGGAAGGTCATTGACGTGCGGACGTGCCGCGGCTCGCACACACACACACACTCGTACCCGACCCGAACGACAAGAACGTCGTCTACGTGTACGTCTCCGGCTGGGCGGCCCGCCGACTGAACACGCTGGAGACTGGTATTGAAACGCACGCTAAGGCCACTTAGCGCAACCCGCGCACTTCGACGCGCGCGATCACGTCGCCCTCGAGAATTCCGTCCATCACCGGCAGTCCTGAGACGATCTCGCCGAACACGGTGTAGTCGTGGTCAAGGCGCGGATTGTCCACGAGGTTCACGAAGAGTTGTCCGTCGCCAGTGTCGCGACCCCGTGTTGAAATGCCAAGCGTGCCGCGGTCGTGCGAGCGGAGGCCGAGCTCATCGCGCATGAACGGTCCGTCTCCCATGTACTCGTTGGCGTCCGGGCTGCCGCCCTGGATGACGAAGTTGGCCACGACGCGATGAAACGTGAGACCGTCGTAGTAATGCTCGCGTGCCAGGCGGACGATACGCGCCACGGTGGCCGGCGCCTCGTCGGCGAAGAGCCGTACGACGATGGTGCCGCCGCCGCTCGCCTTGTCCATCGTGATCTGCAGCTGCAGACCGCTCGACATGAATATCCCGGCCAGCGGTTCGGCTCGAATCGGGAGCGGCATCGCGTGTGGCGCAACAGTGCGCCCGGTCCACTTGGTGAGAAGGTCGGCGGCCCTCCCCGCAACGGTGGTATCAAAGTCGCCAAGGTAGCGCTCGAGACGCGGCGCGTTGCTCGGTGTTCCGAGCTCCCCGATTCGCGCGATGAGGGCCATGCGCGGATCGCGCGAGTTCTCACGGCGTTCTGCGCTGAGGCGGTCAAGCGCGTCGAACAGCGCGGGCACCGCCTCCGTGCGCGTTGAACCGGCGAGCGCAGCCGCTCCCGCGAGCACCACCTGATAGCCGCCGGACGCGAGCGCCGCGATGTAGACGCTGTCGGCATCGTGCGTGCGCACCCGCGAGAGACCCACAATCGCCGCGTCCTGTACATTGTGATCGGCATCGGCGGCGAGTCGCAGTAGCGTGCTCCCATCCCGCAGCTCCGCAGCGGCGCGGGCTGCGTATTCTCTCACATGCGCATTCCCGTGCGCGCTGAATCTGGGCAGGGCGGCACCGGCGCTCGCAGAATCGACGCGCGCCAGGGCGACAATGGCGTGCGCGGGAGCGCGCCACGTGGCATGGCCGATGGGACGTGAGCTGGCACCGGCGTCCAGCGTGCCTGCGATGGCCTTCAATGCCTGGTTGCGAACCGCGGCGTTGGCGCATGGCAATGCGAGGCCATCGATGGCGGCGAGCACGACATGCGGATTCCGGTCGTGTGTTGCCGCGACAATCGCGGCGCAGTCGGGTGCATTCGATGCTCCACGCTCTGCGCGAATAGAGGGCGCACGCGTCGCGCGAATGGCGCCGATGCCATCGATGCGTACCATGGCGCTGGTGTCGGCGAGCGCCCGCTTGACCACATCGGCTCGTACTGCTGCAGCAAGCGTCCCGACTCCGGCAAGGGCGAGCCGGCGGACCTGTGCGTCGGCATCACGGCTCGCACCGAGCACGGTGGAACTGTCGAGCGCTCCGGCGGCGGCGAGTCCGAGGAGACCGATGCGCCGTACTCTTGCGTCCGCGCGGTAGCGCGCGGCGGCCCGAAGCACGTCGAGCGCCTCAGGAGACGGGGTGCCGGTCGTTCGACGGCCGCGCGCCAGGGAATACAGTCCCTCCGCCACGTCGTGCGCCCCGCCCGCGGCCAAGCGGGCAAAGGCTTCCGCCGGCGCGCCGGTCATGGTGAACACACCCACGATCGCGCGCTCCGCAGCCCGTGCGGCCGTGCTGTCCTGGAACGGCAGCCTGCCGAGCGAACGCGCGAGCACGCCCATCACCGCCGGGTTCGATTCGCTCCGAAGGTGCTCGATCAACGCGGACTGCACGGTGATCAGCACCGTTCGCCTGCTGCGAGAGGAGTCCTGAACGTCTGGCACGCGCGGCAGGCCTTGCACGCTCTGGGCAACAGCGTTCGCTCCCTCGGCGCGGATGGCAGGCGATGGAGCGTCGAGTGTCGGGAGCATGCTCATCGCAAACTTCAGGTTGTGCAGCCGGCCAAGCGCGCGAATGGCAGCGCGCTGAAGCACCGAGTCGCTTCCCGTTGCGGCTTCAAGCAGCAGATCGACTCCGCCCGCGTCCTTTCCGCGTGAATCCTCCGCCGCGAGCACGCGCTGGAGGAGCGACTTGTCAGGGGTTGAGCGTGGCGCGCCCTGCGCGCGCGCGCAGCGGAATGCGAACAGGAGTGCCAGCGCCGTCAGCACGACCACCGCCACACTGATAATCGGCACGCGACGGCGGGTGGGCGTGCCGGCTGGCGACTGCTTGGTCAGTCGCCGCTGCACGGACGAGAGCGCACTCGCGAACTCACGTGACATCATCCGGTTCTCCGGGAGCGGCTGGAGCGCGCGCGCGAGTATGTCGTCAACGGCGCCCGGCACGCGCACTCCCTGCTTCGAGACACGTGGGGGAACTTCGGTGAGCCGTCGCGTCATCGTGCGCCGCGCGGTCTCGCCGGCAAACGGCGGCGCCCCGGTGAGCATCTCATAGAGGACGGCGCCCACTGCGTACACATCCGTGCGTCCGTCGAGCTCCGCCTCTCCGGTCGCCTGCTCGGGGCTCATATATGCAGCCGTGCCAAGCACCACGCCGGGCAGCGTTGTGCGCCCCTCGTGGTGCGCGTCCACCGAGCGGGCGATGCCGAAGTCCGCAATGAGCGCGTGGCCGTCCGACAGCAGGATATTTTCGGGCTTGACGTCCCGGTGCAGCACGCCGTGCTCGTGCGCATAGGCAAGGGCATCCGCGATCTCGGCGGCGATGCGCACCGCGTCGTCGACCGGAAGCTTGCCCGTTCGATCGAGCCGCTCACGAACGCTCTCTCCCTGCACGTAGGGCATGACCGAGTACAGCACGTTGCCGATCTCGCCCGAATCGAAGAGTGGGAGAATGTGCGGATGCTGCAACTGCGCGACGAACCGGATCTCCTTTTCGAAGCGCTCGGGACTGATCGTTTCGGAGATCTCGGCACGCAGGACCTTCAACGCGACAGGGCGGTCGTGCCGCGAATCGTGGGCGAGATAGACCGTGGCCGCTCCTCCGGCACCGAGCTCGCGCTCGATCCTGTACCTGCCGCCATGGCCCACTTGCGCGCCGGGGGTGAGCATGACCTTGGAACGCCGCGGGCGCGACGCATCGCGACACCATTTGGCTAACTGCGCGAGACGCGCGCCCTCGCGCTCGCGCCAGTGGTCGAACGATTTCCCCGGCGACGTCACGCCGTGCAGGAACTCGCCCTCATACAATCGCGCGGCGTCCTCGGGCGCGCCGCTGCCCGCGGCGAACTCAAAGTCGTGTACATCGCTGGAGATGACGGCGGCGTCGAGCTGGTAGTCGTCCCCCTCGCTCCGCACCGGGTGCGCGCCGGCAAGCCACTGGGGCAACGCAGTCAGGGCCACGCCGAGTTCGCGGCGCGCATCGTCTCGGGACTGGCCAGGCCAGAGCAGGGCGAGGATGTCGTCCGCCCCGACGGTCCGGTCACCTGCCAACGCGAGGATGGCAAGGAAATGCAGCGCCCACCCCGGCGCCCCGGCGGCCGCTACCTGGTCGCCGCCGCGCCATAACGAGAGTCCTCCCAGTGTCCGCAACCGCAGCACCGCAACTCCTCTGGCCCGCAAGCCTCTACAGTGGCGAGTGCTCCGGTGCGATGCAAGCGCGAGTTCAGTCCGCTTTGATCTTCGGCCTCGGCTTCACGTACTTGTCCAGCCACGCCACTTCCTCGGCCATCACGTGGCCGATGGACTCACGTGCGCGATATCCATGCGGCTCGGCGGGGAGCTGTACGTACTTCACGATGCCGCCGTTCCCCTTGAGCGCCGCGTAGAGACGCTCGCTGTTGATCGGGAACGTCCCGGTGTTGTCATCCGCCATGCCGTGAACCAGGAGAATGGGCGTCTTGATGCTGTCGGCGTAGGTGAACGGCGACATGCGCGTATAGAGCTCGGGCGCCTCCCAATACGTACGCTCCTCGGCCTGGAAGCCGAACGGCGTGAGCGTCCGGTTGTATGCACCGCTCTCGGCAATGCCCGCCTTGAAGAAGCTCGTGTGCGCGAGAAGGTTGGCGGTCATGAATGCGCCGTAGGAGTGGCCGCCCACGCCTATGCGGTCGCGGTCAGCAACGCCCATGGAGACGATCTTGTCGATCGCCGCCTTTGCGCCGGCCACCAGCTGCTCCACGTACGTGTCGTTCGGTTTGCCCCCATTTACCGCGACGATCGGTATGGTGGGATTATCCATCACGCCGTACCCCTGCGTGAGCATCATGAGACGGCTGGAGCCTTGGGGCCGCGTAAAGCGGTACGGCGATCCGCTGACTTGCGACGCCGCCGCGGCCGACTCGAACTCTGCCGGGTAGGCCCAGAGAAAGAACGGCAGGGGTCCGTCGCGCTGCTTGTCATAGCCCGCGGGCAAGTAGACGGTGGCAGTCAGATCCACGCCGTCTGGACGCTTGTACTTGACGAACTCATGCGTGACGCCGGCGAACTCCGGTGCGGGGTCCTTGGCGTGGGTGAGTTGCGTCAGCTTGTTGCCCGCGAGATCGCGGACAAAGTAGTTGGGCACGTCATTGACGGATTCCCGTAGCGTGACCACGCGGTTGCCTTCGCCGTCGAGTACCGTGCTGACTGCCTCGTACCACGGCGCCTCGGAGCGAAAGAGTCGTGTGGCCTTCCCAGTCGCGAGCTCGTACTTGTCGAGGAACGGACGGTCTCCCTCGGGCGACGATCCGAGGCCGGCGAGATAGGCGAACCTCCCGTCCTTCGAGGTGAGCAGGACGTTGTCGCCGAACGGGCCGCGGGCCAGCTGGAAGCTTCCGGGATCGGCATAGCGGTCGTCGGTGGCACGCTCCCAGAGCAGCCGCGGCGCCGCCGCCGGATCGGACGGGTTGATCGCCCACGTACGCGTCTTGCGCGTACGGCGTGATGCCTCGGTGACCAGCGCGAGATCGTTCCGGGCCCAGGTGACGGGTCCACCCGCGCCTCCGCGGCCGCCGCCGCCACCCACGCGACTCTCCACGGCCACGAGCTCCACGGCCTGACCGCTGAACGGAGCAGCCAGCATGAGAACGTGATCGCGCTTGGCGGCCTTCGAGTTGGGGTCACCACCGTCGAGCGCTTCGACCCACACCAGCGTGGCGGGCGCGTCGGCTCGCCAGGCAACGTTGCGCGGCCCCGTTTCGACTGCATCGAACCCGCGCGGAGCCGATTCCTGAAGGGGCGTGTCCTCGATTCGGCGAACTACTTTCCCCGACGTGCGGTCCCAGACCTCTGTGAGCGTGGGAAATCTGCCCATGGGGACCTGGTACGAATACGGCTGGTGCACGGTAGAGACGATCAGGAAGTTGCCGTCGGGTGAAGCGGAGACCCGTGAATGCACACCCTTGCTGCCGAGCTTCGACGTAGTGCCGTCGAGGCCGATGATCTCGATCTGAGAGGGGAAGTAGTAGTCGAACAGTTTTTCGTCGAACGGGCTCGCGAGCAGGTCTTCGAAGGTCGGTGCGGGATTCTTCTTGCCGTTGGTCTCCTGCACGATCGGCCCTTCAGGAATCTCGGGTGCCCTGGGAGCAGCGCCACGCGCGGCGGGGATCGTCTGGCAGACGAGATGGGCGGCATTGATCCAGCTGCAGGGATTTCCTTCGATGCCGTTGAGGGCGACATCCGTGAGCTTGTGCGCCGCACCGGTGGCTGCGTCGGCCACCCAGAGCTTGATACCGTCCGCGCCCGTGATCGTAAACGCGATATGCCGGGAATCATTGGACCAGGCGACATGCGAGATTCTCGCCCCAGCGGGCGTTTGTACACGCGTCTCCACTTCGCCGCCGAATGGGCGCAATAGCAGGCCGCGTGCAAACGTCTCGCGCCACGAGCCATTGGTGCGCGGATTCACGCGCGTGCCGGCAAGCCGCAGGTACGGCGCGCCGACCTCGCTGATGGGAGGCAGGCCATTACGCTCCGTCAGGAGCATCCTCGAGCGGTCCGGACTGAATGAGAGGGCAGGCGTTGGCGGCGTGTCGAGAATCTTCGCGATGGCGGGCGGCGGCTGCTTGTATGCCATCTGGGCGCTGGCGCCGAGAATGGGCGCGGCAGCGGCGAGCAGCAGGAAGAATCGGCGCATGGCTGAACTCGGAAAAAGGGGTCAGACTTTAATAACGCTGAACGCGGCGCCGCGTTGACGCCGGCGTTCACTTCTTTTGCCTTTGCTCCAACGCCGCAATGTGCGCCTCCAGCAGGCGCACGCGCAGGTCGCCGGATTTTCGCGTACTGTATTCCACCATTCCGTCCAGCACCTTGCGCGCTTTCGTCGCGTCGCCCGCCTGGATGAATGCGACCGTCCCTGCCTCGCGCAGCAGGTCGCTGTTGATCCACGCCACGCCGTCGCTGCGCGCGCGAACGAGGGCGTCCACCTGCTCCGCCGCGTGCGGCCAGTCGTAGGTCGCAACGGCGTGCAGGAATCGAAGTGCGGCGCGACAGTCCGCAGGTGCATGTTGCTGCTCCAGAAACTGCGTGACGCCTGAGAACCACGGTTCGTCCGCCCAGCCCATCGTGCCGGCGTGCCGGTCATTCTCCGCGTCGGTGACGCGAGTGAAGAAAATCCGCCAGTCAGCGGGCGGATGATGGACCGCCATCAGGTCGCGCAGTGTCTGCGCCCTGTCGGCGGCGTCGTGGAAATCCCGGTCGCCGGTCTGGACATCACCCGGGTCGAGCTTCTCTCCACGCCGAAGCCGCGCTCCAAGGGCAAGTGCATTGATGCGACTGATGTCGAGCGGAGGTGCTGTGCCGGTCGTGGGAAGGATGCGGCGTCCCATGAGCGCGGCGCCTATATCGAACCGGCCGCCGTTGAGCCCCTCGAAGCCCTTGGCGAACTCCTTCATGAAGCGCGTGCGTTCGGCCAGCAGGTCGAGTTTCGGATGGAAGTCGGAGTTCGCGCCGTCGCCGGCGCCGATGAGCGGCACCAATACGTCGCGCGACAGCAGCCGCGCGCTCTCGAGCGCGTCCCTGTCAATCGGCAGGAAATGCGCGAGGTCCCTCTTGATGCGTGGAAGTGCAAACACCGACCAATCGGGGGCCGGCAGTACCGGCTGGTTCGACGCGACGATGAGCACGTCGACGTCGGCGGTCAGGAATATCTGGTACGAGGCGAAATTGCGGTGCACCGCCTTGATCACACTCAGCACCAGATCGTCGTTGATCTCGTACAGGTGCAGCCACTGGCCGAATACCCCATTGGGGGTCAGGTACGCATGAACGCGCTGATAGAACTCATCGGTGAACAATCCGCTCACCCCGCTCACCCACGGATTCGACGGTTCCGACAGAATCAGGTCGAACTTGCGATTCGATGCGGCGAAATAGCTCTTGGCATCGTCATGCACGTATTGCGATCGTGGATCATCGAACACCCGGCGGTTGACCGGATAGAATGTGTGCGAGCCCCGGATCATTTCCGGCTCGATATCAATCGTCACGAGCTTTTCGAGCGTGGGGCTTCCGAGCAGCAGGTGGCTCGACATGCCCGAGCCGTTGCCAATCACCGCGCCCTGCCGGGCGCCGGGCACGAAGGCGAGCGTGATCATCGGCAGCAACACCTGCGTGGATTCGTCGCCGTCGAGCCGTACGGGCGTTGTCGTGTCGGTCACCGCAGCAAACCACACGGGCGAGATCGACGCGTCGGGCTTCCCGTTGGTGGCGAGCGAATACCCGCCGCCCTCCCCTTTTCGAACGCTCACGGTGGCCGTGCGGCCGTCCTTGTAGAAGACCACGTTGTGCGTGCCCGGCGACGGCACGCGGCCATAGCGATACACACCGCTGGCAAGGACGCCGCGATCAAAGTGCACGTTGAGCACGGCCGCGAATACCACGAGCGCCGTCGCACCGGCGACGCCGACGGCGAACCGGCGCGTCGCGGTGCTCGCAGTGCCGGCAAGGTAAAGCAGCCAAACGCCCAGACCCATGTCGACCACACCGCCCGTGATGAGTAGCGCCTTGAGTCCGAGCGCCGGCAGGAGCACCAGGGCGGCGAGCGCGGCCCCGATGATCGAGCCCAGCGTGTTGACGCTGTAGACTGCGCCGATCGCCCGCTCCCCGCTTCCGGCGCCAAGGAGCATGCGCGTGATCAGCGGCAGCGTGATCCCCGCGCAGAATGTCGCCGGCAGCATGACCGCGAGCGCAATGCCGTACTTGGCGACCGTGAAAAAGCGATACCCCTGCTCGTTCTGGTCGAGACCCGCAATCAGCGCTGCCATCCAGTGAAAGGACTCCAGGTATGCCGACAGCGTGAGGATGGCGAGCGCGCCCATGGCCCATTGCGTGACACCGAGCGCACGCATCGGATCGCGAAATCGGTCGGCGTGCGTGCGCACCCAGAACGCCCCGAGCGCGAGTCCCAGGATGAACGCCGAGAGCATCAGCTCGAACGAATGCGTCGCGCTGCCCAGGACTAGCGACAACATGCGAATCCAGCCGATCTCGTAGATGAAGCTCGCGAGCGCGGTGCCAAGGCTCACGGTGAGGAGAACGGGCCATAAGAAGGACAGTCGAGAGTTTGGAGTCGAGAGTTGAGAGTTTGAGGTTGAGAGTCGGGAGTCGGGAGTTGCCTGCCCCACGGGCGCCGCTCCTTCGGGTAGCGTTGCGGTAGGCAACTCGAGACTCATGACTCCCGTCTCCGAACTCTCGACTCTCGACTCCAGACTCTCGTCTGCCGTACTCTCGTCCGCCGCATTTACCATCCGAACCGCGCCGAGCACCGACAGTCCGGCGGCCAGGTTTATGACCGCCGCTGTCACCAGTGTTCCCGGCAGTCCCATGAGCCCGATCAGATAGAATCCAGCCACCAGCACGCCTGCGGCGGCGCCGATGGAGTTGGCGAAATAGAGAATCGAGAGCGCGCGTCCACTTCCGGTCGCACCGTCGGCCGATACGCGGCGCAGGAATCCGGCGCTCATGAGCGGGAAGGTGGTGCCGAGCAGGATGGATTGGGGGAGGATGAGGAGCCCCGCGAGCGCCCACTTCACGATCACCAGCGCCGGCCCTCCGGCGAGGGCCGGAAAGAGCGTGGCGTACGCGAAACCGGTGACGCCGTGAAAAATCTTGTGGAACAGGAGGCCGATGATTCCCACAACGACTTCGACCACGGCGTAGCCGACCAGGGGATCCTTGAGCCGCTGGCTCCGCCGCGCGACAAGCGCCGCGCCGAGCGACATGCCCCCCAGATAAATGACCAGAACGATGACCTGGGCATCGGCGCTGTGGCCGACGAAGAGCCCCAGGTAGCGGCTCCAGATGGATTCGTAAATCAGCCCGGCGGCGCCGGAAAGGACGAATACGACGACGAGCAGCAGCGGCATAGGGGGTGGAACTTACACATCACCACTACCCGCCGCTTCAGCTTACCTCGCCAGCCACCAACTCGCCTTCACGAGGAAAATATTGTCGGGGCGCGTCGCAAAGAGTCCTTCACGATCGCGGTTGAGGTCGAAGTCCCCATAGGGCTGCGAGTCGCTGCGCGAATGGGTCCATGCGACATACAGGGTCGAACCGGGGCGATATTCCCACCGGAACACTGCGTTGCCGCGCAAGGATCGGAGATTGAAATCAGGGTTGGCAAAGCTGAATGGCCTGGCCGGACCGGGACCACCGGGATCAACGGCATAGCCCGTAACGCGCCCGGCGGAGTTCCGCGTTGGGGTGATGGTGCCGCGATCGCGGCCGTAGACGCTGAAGCGACCTGTGCGCGGCGCGTCGAACTCCTTGAAATCGTAGTACTGCCCGCTTGCGATGAACGGCTGCACATAGAGCTCGAGCGTCATCGTCGGCGTGAACGTCATGTTCGCGCGCGTTTCGAGCGATAGTTGCTTCTGTTTGAGCCCGGAGAGCACGTACCGGGAGCCGTAGAACGCCAAGGCGGCCGGATCCTTCACTGCGGTGACGTACTGCAGGAGCGAACGCGACGCGCTCCACTGCGGTCCCAGCGAGAGGTTGACGCTTGACACCGGCCGGTATTGCACGCTGGTGCCATAATCGACGCCCCATCCGCCTTTGTCATTCGAGGCGTAATCGGCGTTGATGCTCCAGATCACTGCGTGGCGCGAGTCGCTGTTGAGGTTCACGGCCGTAAAGTTGGTGCCCGGCTTCAGAACCACCGGGCCGCCGCGCAACAGGCGGTCATCGGCGAGTTCGGGATGCCGGATGTAGAAGGCGCTCCAGTTCCAGAAGTTCTTCATCGTACTGGCAAGAAAAACCTGGGCCTGACGGTCAGTGAGGTCGCCGAAGAAGTTCCGCTGCTGCTGGCCCCCGACGATCAGGCTGAAATCGCGGTACCAGCTGGTCGGCCTGGTCCAATACCGGAACACGTTCGCGTTGTACCACACGTAATCAGCGCGTGTCAGGAACCCGAGATCGTTGTTCTCGAAGCCGGGCGTGCGCACGTTGAGGGCCGCTTCCCAGAGCCAGTCACCGGCATTCTTCCCAAGGCGCATGTAGGCGCCGGCGCCATTCATTGAAGTCGCCGACGAATCGAGCCGGTTGGAGAGGAAACCGCCTGACCCCGCACCGCGGTCGGGCCGCTGGAAGTAGCGGGCGCTGGAGCGCTGTCGCGCAAGAATCGCCCGGCGGTCGCCACTGATGCTCGAGAGCGCGTACTGCCCCACAAGCGAATAGACCCGGTTGTTCCACGTGTACAGAAAATCACCGCCCAGCAGCTCGGCGTGGCTGCTGAGCCGCGCCGCAAATGTGCTGTCCATCTGCCGGACCACCGAGGTCGCCATGCCGCCAATAACGAGGTTGCCCGACATGAAGTCCTTCTTGAGGCGCCCGACGAAATAGTTGGTCAAGGGTTCGACTTCCTGCGAAACCCGGCCGCCATTGTCGAGCTGCACGCGCGCGTTCTCCCGCGTGGTCACCGCCTCGAGCACGCCGACGGTGTATCCGTTGCTCGTGCGACCCGTGATCTTGGCGGCGCCGGCGATCGTCGATGCGTCGGGCACGTCGGCGTAAGGGCCCCGTTGGTATGCGAGATCCGCACCCGTCGGCGCGCGCCCGATCCGGCGCGAGTAGAACGCGCTCAATGACGCCACGTTACTGCAGAAGAAGCAGTTGAACCCGCCAAAGCTGAAAATGCCGGAGTTGGCGACGAAGAATGGGCGTTTTTCGGAGAAGGACGTTTCGAACGCACTCAGATTGATCACGGCCGGATCGACTTCCACCTGTCCGAAGTCCGGATTGAAGGTGGCATCGAGCGTCAGGTTGGAGCTGAGCAGGTACTTGAGGTCGAGGCCGGCCTTTGCCTTGAGCGCGCTGCCGTTGTTGAAGGGATCGCCAGGCGTGAATGCCACGTTTCTCGACGAGGTCACCGCGTACGGCAGCAACTCGACATGGCGCGCCGCTGCCTGCGGCTTGATCTCGATCCCTTCGAGATGTCCAAACCGGGACGGGCCCCCCGATTCCGTCTTGCTCCAGTATGACCACTGGTCCTGTTCGTTGTTGCGATTGATGAAGCGGCGCAACTGAAGTCCCCACGTTTGCACAGGATCGCGCGAGAATCGCAGCTGGTTGAGCGGTATGCGGATCTCGGCGGTCCATCCATCCGCGTCGATGTGCGTGCCTGCCTCCCAGATCGGGTCCCACCCGGAGTCGCAGCAGGACGCACCAACGCCGAGGTTGTCCGCCTTCGATCCGGACGGATTGAGGTCGAAAAAGGCGCGGCCAAGATGATCATGGAATCCGTCGATGACGATCTCGATGTAGTCGGAGTTGAACTGCTGGTCGCGCCGGACGAGAGATGTGCGCACGCCTTTGGAGCCCTCGGTGTCGTACATCTTTGCACCGATATAGATGGCGTCGTCGTCGAACAGGAAGCGCATCTCCGTGCGCTGCGACGCCGGCTTGCCCATCTCGGGATCGATCTGCGTGAAGTCGGTGACGGGCGTGGCGTCCTTCCACGCGGCTTCGTCGAGCCTTCCGTCGATTGCGATCGGGCCGGACCGGCGTACTGCGCGTGCCGATGGCACCGGTATCGCATGCGCCGCGCTGGTCCTTGGCTGGGTATCGGTCCTGGGAGTGAGCGCCGCCGTCTGGGCGCCGACGTTCAGCGATGCAGCGACAATGACGATCCCCGCCGCGATCCGCGAGGCGCGGACGACGACGGCAAGACCGAACCAGCGGGAGACGTGGGCGGGCATCTCATGGGTGGGCCTGGGTGACGGTGGGGGTGTTCATTCTTGTGCCGTCTACCCTTAGAGGCTGCCAACGCCTGAAAGGTTTAGCGGTGCTGCCCGCCGGGGCCGGTCTAGCGCGGTGGTGCGCTCCCCGGGGCTCGCCGGTGGTGGGTGGCCTGCTCGTACCCGTAAACGAGCGTGATGAGCTTGCCCTCACTCCAGGGCCGGCCAAAGAAGGTCATACCGGCGGGGAGGGAGTTGCCACGAGTGTAGCCCATGGGAACGCTGATCGCCGGAAAGCCGGTGGTCGGTGAAAAGAGCTGACTGTTGTCCCCATGCGGCGTATTGAGATCGCCGATCAGACGCGGCGGGTTGCTCCACGTGGGATAGACCAGCGCGTCGAGCCTCAGCGAATCCATCATGGAAAGCACGGCCGCCCGGAACCGTTCCTGCATAGTCTCGCGAGCCTTGCACCCCGGATTCGATTCCGGCGGCGGCGAAGAATCCTGCTGCGCCTGCTGCAGCCGGAGTTGCACACTCGGATGGAAACCGCCGCTCCGCACGATCTCATTGATCGTCTTGACCGGCGCGTTCTCGCCGCGCGCTGCGAAGTAGCGCTCGAGGTCGCTCTTGAAGCGGCTGCAACCGCCGCCCCGTCCCCCAGCCGCGGGTGCGATGCGCGTGACGGCGGCAAGCGAGTCTATACCGGCGGGATCGACAATCGTCGCGCCCTGGCGTTTCATGTCGTCGAGGGCGCGCGTGAATACCGCCACCACCTCGGTATCGGTAGTGGGTCGCTCATAGGCCTGCCTCAGCACGCCTATGCGCGCCCCCTTGAGGCCTCCCGGCACGACGAACTTCCGGTAGTCGTGTTCCCTGTGCTCTCGCCCCGCGGCGGTGACCGGGTCGTCGGCGTCTTCGCCCGCCACCACGTTGAAAATCGCGACGGCGTCTTCCACCGTGCGCGCCATGGGGCCGGCGATGTCGGCGGCACTGTTCAATGGCACGACTCCCGCCCTCGACGTGAGCCCCATGGTCGACCGGATGCCGACGAGCGCATTGTGCGCGGACGGGCCGCGAATGGAGTTGCCGGTATCAGTGCCGAGCCCCGATTCCCCCTCGTTGGCCGCGACGGCCGCGGCCGTTCCGCCGCTCGACCCCGCCGTCACCCGGTCGAGCGCGTACGGATTCTTCGTATATCCCGGCAGAATGGAGCTCACGGTTTCGTAGGGCGTGAACGCCCATTCGGCGAGGTTCGACTTGGCCAGGACGATGGCGCCAGCCGCGCGAATCCGTGCCACCATCGTGGCATCGCGAGTGGGAATCCATCCCTTGAGGGAGAGCGAACCCGCGGTGGTCTGCAGGTCCTTCGTCTCGAAGTTGTCCTTGACGATCATCGGCACGCAGTGGAGTGGCCCCGTGAGGCCCTCTCCCTGGAACCGCCGGTCGAGCGAGTCGGCGATGGTGAGCGCCTGGGGGTTGATCGTGATGAGCGCGTTGATCGCCGGGCCCTGCTTGTCGTACGCGGCGATGCGGTCGAGGTAGCGCTGGACCAGGGCGTGGCAGGTGAGAGTCCTGGCGCGAAATGCGGTGTGCACCTGGGCAATGGTGGTTTCCTCGAGGCGGAACCCCTGGGCGCCGAGTGCGAAGGGTGCCACGAGGAGGGCGACGCGAAGGCGCAGCTTCCGGCGGCTCTGCGGAATCGTTGACATGGGAACGGGCTCGAGGAAAACACGTGCCTGAAGCGACGATGTGTCAGCCTCCAAGCTATCAGACAACCAGGGTGGCGACCCGTCAGCCCGCCGGACCGTTTGACAAGTCAGTAGAAATACTTGACTTCGTCAACTAATCAGCCAATGGAGTCGCCTGCGATGTCAGCAGCAACAATGGGCGAGCCCGCGCACGCCGTCCGCCGCTTCAACCGGTTCTATACCAGACAGATTGGTGTACTGCGCGCTGGCC
>DASZZO010000238.1:0-4670 GCA_035544915.1 Gemmatimonadaceae bacterium
TCTGGTTTTTCTGCGTAGTCGCGCCTCTTACCTCCGCGCTCGCGCAACCGTCGGGCAAAGTGCCCGCCGCGATGTCCGCCATCACTGAATCGGACCTCAAGCGGGATCTCTTCCATCTGGCCGGTGACAGCATGCGCGGGCGTGAAGCGGGGACGCTCGACGAGCTGCGGGCCTCCGTGTGGATTGCCGAACAGCTTCGCAAAATCGGCGTTTCGCCCGCCGGCCCGGACGGCAGCTACTTCCAGTGGTGGAACATGCGACGGACTCGCGTCTCCACAGTTGCGAGCGCCGTGCGCATTGGCGGCCGTGCGTTCGCCCTCTGGACCGAAATCACACCCAATGGCAACGGCCAGGTGGACGTCGCCGCGCCAACCGTGTGGGCCGGTGACGGCAGCGACTCCACCATTGACGTGCGCGGCAAGGTCGCGATTGTCGCCCTCGCGCCTCCCACGACCGCGGTGCGCGAGACAGGAACGAACTCGTATGAATTTCGCTACGCTGGTGCCGCCATCACGGCGACCAGCCGCCGCTTCCTGGGTCGCGGCGCGGCGGCACTCGTCCTCGTGGCCGATTCGATAGCCGACATCGCGTTCGATGGTGTCGCCGCCATTCGCGCGCGTGGCGCGTACGACGTTGAAGGCGGCGTGCCGCGATTCGCTCCTGTCCCAGGCGGCGCGGCCGGCGGCAGGGGAGGCCGTGGCGCACAAGGCGGTGCACCAGCGGGCTCCGGCGCCTCCGCTCCACCCGCCGCGCCCGTGTTCCTGGTTCGCCGCGCAAGCCTCGGCGCGCTCCGCGCCGGTGGCGAAAATGCGGAAATCAGAATCCACCCCGAGAGCTTCTATTCCCCATCGGTGAATGTGGTGGGTGTCGTGAAGGGCACGGATCCCGCGTTGCGTCACGAATACGTCCTGTTCAGCTCTCACCAGGATCACGACGGCGTCCGCTTCCCCATCAACGGTGACTCGATCTGGAATGGCGCCGACGACAATGGCTCCGTGAGCGTCGCGCTCCTCGCGATCGCACGCGCGTTTGTCCGGCAGCCGGGCAGGCGTTCGGTACTGTTCGTATATCACGGCGCGGAAGAGCGTGGTCTGCTCGGGTCGCGGTATCACGCCGCGCATCCCGTCGTGCCGCTCGCGAACATCGTCGCGGTGCTGAACGGCGACATGATCGGCCGGAACAATCCTGACTCCGCAAGCCTGCTCGGCATACAGCCACCGCACCGCAACTCGAGCGAACTGGTCGCGATGGCGCTCAGGGCAAACGCGCTCACGGGCAAGTTCCAGCTCGACTCCGCATGGGACCGCCCGACACATCCGGAGGGATGGTATTTCCGCAGCGATCACCTGCCATACGCGCGGCTCAACGTACCGGCGGTGGAATATTCCACCAACCTTCATGCGGACTACCACACGCCGCGCGATGAGCCGTCGCGTATCGACTACTCCAAGCTCACTCGCATGACCAAATGGATGTACCTGACGGGATGGTTCGTGGCCAGCGCCCCGAAGCGCCCGGCGATCGACCCCGGCTTCCAGCTGGAGCGTTGACCATGGCCTCGCACCTCGCGGACCCCGACCACAATACCTCATTCACCAAAGGCGTCTTTCTCGGTGAAATTCGTGAGGCGCTCGTAATCCCGTTTCCCGAACTCGCGAGGGACGAGAAGGAGAGTCTCGCTGCCATTCTGGATTCGTTCCGGGCATGGGCGGCCGAGCACGTCAACAGCGCCAGGCAAGACCACGACGGCAAGTTTCCCGACGACGTGCGCAAGGGCATGGCCGAACTCGGCCTCATGGGGCTCAACATTCCCGAGGACTACGGTGGCTTTGGCGCCAGTGCGATGGTGTTCAACCGCGTCTTCGGCGAAATCGGGGCGGCAGACCCCGCACTCACCGTCTATTTCGGCGCGCATCAGTCCATTGGCTGCAAGGGCATCACGCTCTTCGGCACGGAAGACCAGAAAAAGCGCTGGCTCGGCAAGTGTGCGAGCGGGGAGCTCATTGCGGCGTTCTGCCTGACCGAGCCCGGCTCGGGGTCGGACGCGCAGGCGATGCGCTGCACGGCGTTGCCAAGTGCCGACGGGACACATTATGCCCTGAATGGACAGAAGATCTGGATTTCGAACGCCGGCTACGCAGGCGTGCTCACCGTGTTCGCGAAAGTTCCAGTGAAGGAAGACGGCAAGACGAAACAGCGTGTGACGGCATTCATCGTGGACGCGCACGCCCCCGGCATTTCGCTTGGCAAGATCGAACAGAAGATGGGCATCAAGGCGAGCGACACGCGCACCATCACCCTCGAGAACGTGCAGGTACCGGTCGCGGATCGTCTCGGCGATGTAGGCCAGGGTTTCAAGATCGCGCTCGAGATCCTGAATTCAGGCAGGCTCGGCCTCGCAGCTGCCTCCTCACGAGGCGCGCGCCACATTCTCGACATCGCACTGGCGTATGCAAAACAACGCGAGCAGTTCGGCCGTCCCATCGGCTCATTCGAAATGATCCAGCGGAAGTTCGCGGTGGCCGCCGCCGAGTGCTACGCGTCTGATGCTGCCTGGATGCTCACGGCGTCGATGGTGGACAGAGGAGGCATTGACTTCTCGCTCGAGACGGCGGCGTGCAAGATCTTCGCTTCGGAGCTGGCGTTTCGCGCATCCTGTGACGCACAACAGATCGCCGGCGGCATTGGCTACTCCAAGGAGTATCCCTACGAGCAAGCCGTGCGCGACTCGCGCATCAACCTGATATTCGAGGGTACCAACGAGATCCTGCGCGCGCTCATCGCGCTGAGCGGTTTGCAACAACCGGCGGAACACCTCAAGGCTATCGGAAAGGCCTTTCGCGATCCGCTCCATTCGATCGGTGCCCTCGGATCATTCATCGCGGGTCGCGTCAAGCGGCCCCTGGTCAAGCCCGCCTTCACGAGCGTCCACGACGCACTCGCGGAAGAAGCCGAGATGGTGGCGACCGTGATTCACGACCTCGCGTCCGGCGTGGAAAAGACGCTGCGGCGCCACGGGAAGGATGTCATCGAGCGCCAGTTTCATCAGGAGCGGATGGCGAACGCGGCGATGGAGATCTACCTGGCCACGGCAACACTCTCACGCGCGACATGGGCGGTTGCGAAAGCAGGTGGCGAGGAGCACGCGGCCGCCGATCTCGACAACGCGCGTATTTTCGTGCCGATGGCCATGCGCCGCGCACGGCGCCACGTGCGGGGGCTCGAGCGGAACCAGGACGAGCGGCTCAAGGCGCTGGCCGAGCGGGCGCTCGAAAGTGGATCACTCACCGTGGCGCCGCCCACGGATTTGTAGGTGCTAGAACCCCCATCCCAGCGAGAGACGAACCTGGCGCGGCTCGATCGGGTGAAAATGGACGTCGTCGACTCCGCCGGCAGGTTCTCCACGCAACCGTGACGTGTAGAAGTACTGGATGTCGGCGGCGCGCGCATCGAGAAGGTTGAGCGCCGTCAGTTGCACGCGAACGCCAGAGCGCAACACGTAGCCCAGGTCCGCGCTCAGCAATGTCGTGGCGCTCGCGCGAACGCTGTTATCCTCGATGAGCGAGTACGACCCGAAGTGGCGTACTCGCGCTGCGCCGAACATTCCGTCCTTGCGCGGACTTCTGGTGATCCCCGCGGCAACGACGTTCTCGAGCGCGCCGGGAACGCGCGTCTGACCGGGCGCGACACCCGTGAGCCGGGCCTGGGCGAACGACACGTCCGCGTCGAGCGACAACTCGGGTACCGGGCGATAGAAGTTTGCCCAGGTGACCCCCGTGCGCTTGCTGGCGGCCGATGGCGCCGTTGTGCCGCCGTCGCCAATGAAGAGCAGCTCGCTGTCAAGGTTGAGCGCCCACACTGACAGCGTGGATCGCCATCCCTGCACCGGTGTTGCGCGAATGCCGATCTCCGCTCCGCGGGATCGTACCAGCGGATCCACGCGCCGGACTGTTTCCCCGCTGCCAGGATCGACGGTGATGGTCGTCCCTCGCGCGTCATTGCTGTGAAAGCCGAGTCCGCCACTTATGTACAGTTCAGTTGCCGGCGTTGGCGCGAAAACCAGCGATGCCTTCGGACTCATGATGCCCGCACCGCGGCGCCCGGAGTTCGCCGCACGATCGCTCGTCACATCAAATGAGTAGCCATCGGCGCGCAAGCCCAGAACGCTTCGAAACCACGGACGCCATTGCGACTCGAGCTCGGCGTAGAGACCGGTTCCCCATTCGCGCACATCATCCTGCCGAATGGTCTTCGTCCGAACTTGCTCGGTGGTGCGGAAGAGGCCGTTCCCGGTAATGAGGTCGCCGCGGCTCTGCAGGCCCAGCTTCAGGTCGTGCAGCACCCCGAACGCGTGGATTTCCTGGGCATGCATCACGTTGCCGCCAACGACAACGCGGTGGTCACGTTGACTGAACTGGTCGCCACCGGACGGGTTGTCGAGGAAATAGGTGAAGTCGGAAAAGAGCGTGAGATCGGAATAGATGCCGAAGACCTGCACCTGCTGCACGGAGTTCCCCGCCGCGTGGCGCCACGTGCCCGAGAGGCTGTAGCGTTGCGACTTCCCACCATCCGTGGAATCAATCTGCCCGAAGCGGTCGATCAGCCCGCTGTTCACCGCGCGAAGGGGGATCTGGTCGTTCGACCTCCAGCCATTGTGGTACGCCATTCCA
>DASZZO010000239.1:0-17005 GCA_035544915.1 Gemmatimonadaceae bacterium
CCCGCCTTGCGGCGCGCCGCAAGGTCGCCGGTTGCATGCACGAGTCCGAGGTCCTCGCCCCGGTCCGCGTCGACAATCACGGGGGTCTTGAGCTTCGGCGGGCTCTGGAAGGGCCAGAGGAAGAACTCCCGGCGGTTGCCCTTGAATGCGACTTCAACCAGGTGGCCTGGGCTCATTCCTCGAACTGGCCCATGCGGAGGTATTTCTCCCGGCGGCGACGCACGAGCTTGTCCGGCTTCAGCCGCCGCAGCTCATCGAGATGCGAGAGCACGGCGTCGTGCACGGCGCGAGCGGTCGTCTCATGGTCGGCGTGCGCTCCGCCCGGGGGCTCGGGAATGATGGCGTCGATCACCTTGAGGTCCAGCAGGTCCTGCGCCGTAATCTTCAATGCGCTGGCCGCCTTCTCGCGCATCTCGGGGTTCTTGCCATCCTTCCAGAGAATGGCCGCGCATCCTTCCACGGTGATCACGGAGTAGATCGCGTTCTCCAGCATGAGAATGCGGTCGGCCACACCAAGCGCGAGCGCTCCGCCCGAACCGCCCTCGCCGATCACGGTGGCGATGATCGGCACCGTGAGCTGGCTCATCTCGAGGAGGTTGCGTGCGATGGCCTCGCTCTGTCCGCGCTCCTCCGCGCCGAGCCCCGCCCACGCACCCGGCGTGTCGATGAACGTCACCACGGGCACGTGGAACTTCTCCGCAAGCTTCATGAGGCGCAGCGCCTTGCGGTACCCCTCCGGGTGCGGCATCCCGAAGTTGCGGTGCAGGTTCTCCTTCGTGTCACGCCCCCGCTGGTGGCCGATGACCATGGTGGTCTCTTCGTCGATGCGCGCCCACCCGGCGACGATGGCAGGGTCATCGCGATAGGCGCGGTCGCCGTGCACCTCCACGAAATCGGTGAAGGCCAAACGGATGTAATCGAGCGTGAATGGCCGCCGGGGGCTACGAGCCACCTGCACGCGCTGAATGGGCGTGAGGCGCTCGTAGATCTCCTTGCGCATCTCGCCGAGCCGTTTTTGCAACGGAGCCAGCTCGGCGTCCACGCCGATCTGGCGCTTCTCGGCGAGCTTCTTCAGCTCGTCAATCTGTTTTTCGAGTTCCGCAAGCGGTTTCTCGAAGTCCAGCGCGGACGTGCCCATTCGTTCCGTCAGCTCCCGCGCACGAGGCGAACGCGTTCGGCCCCCAAAAGCGCCCGCAACTCCAGGAGCGCCGCCGAGGCAGGCGACAGCTTGAGCGACGCCGACCTGAGCATCGCGCGAGAGCCGTCCTTCCCGTTCCAACGTACTTCAATCGGGGCCGCTCCGGGATGGGCCTCTACCACGGCGCGTACGTCGCGCATGACGTCGGCGGGAATGGACGCGTCAGCCGCGAGTTCTATCGACACCGCGATCTGCCCCGCCGTGCGCAGGTCCGCAAGCCGTGCGATCGACTCCACAATGAATGTCGGCGCGTCCGTGCCCTGGTCGCGCCGCGAGTAGCCGCCTTTGATGAGCACCGGCACGTCGGGCCGCACGCGCTCACCGATGGCCGCCCAGGCCTCGGGAAAGACGAGTACCTCCGCGGCGCCGGAGAAGTCTTCCACGCCGAGGCGGGCGAACTCGTTCCCCGATTTCTTGGAGATCTGCTTCTTGATGGACGTGACCACCACGGCGATTGCTACCGGCTGCTCGGACCAGCTTCCGAGCCCGGCGACGGTGTGCGTGGCGAGGATCTCGCATTCGGCGCGGAATGGCTCCAGGGGATGCCCGGAGATGTAAAAGCCGATAATCTCCTTCTCCTTCGTCAGCCGCTCGTGCTCTGTCATGGCCGGAACGTTTGGCAACACGGGACGCATGGTCGGTCTGGCGGATTCGCTCGACGCACCCACCTCGCCAAAGAGCGATCCCTGTCCGGTGGCGAGTTCGTCCTGCGCCAGCGATGCGGCCTGAATGGCGCCGTCGAGCGCCGCCGCATACTGGGCGCGGTGGCCGCCCAGGCCGTCGAACGCGCCCGCGTAGAGCAACGCCTCGAATACGCGCTTGTTGCACATTCGCAGGTCCACGCGTTCTGCAAAATCGTACAGCGAGGTAAATGGCGTGCCGGAGCGCGCTCCCAAAATGGAATCGATTGCCGTCCGGCCAACGTTGCGCACGGCGCCGAGCCCGAACCGGATGCGCGTATCACCGATCACCGTGAACTTGAACCCGCTTTCGTTCACGTCGGGCGGCAGGATCTCCAGGTTCAGGTCCCGCGCCTCGTTGATGTACTTCACGACGGCGTCCGTGTCGCCGATGCAGGACGAGAGCAGCGCGGACATGAACTCGGCGGGGAAGTGTACCTTGAGCCAGGCGGTGTGGTACGCGAGCACCGAGTACGCCACCGAGTGTGCCTTGGGGAACCCGTAGCGGCCGAAAGTCTCCAGCTGTCCTGCGATCTCGGCAATGACGTGCTTGTCGTATCCCCGCGCCATGCACTTCTCGACGAACTTGCCGAGTTCCTGCCGGATGAGTTCGGCGTCCTTCTTCCCGACCGCCTTGCGCAGGACGTCGGCCTCGCCGAGGGAGATCCCCGCCAGCCGCTGCGCGATGTGCATCACCTGTTCCTGGTAGGTGATAACGCCGTACGTGGGCGAGAGAATCTCCTCGAGCTCGGGAAGCGCGTAACTCACGGCTTCCTCACCTCGCTTGCGGCGGCAGTATACTCGATGCATTCCCGCGTCGAGCGGACCGGGACGCATGAGCGCGTTGCTCGCCACGAGATCGTCAAAGCGGTCGGCGCGCATGGAGCGCACCATGTCGGTGGCAAGCGGCGACTCGAACTGGAAGACGCCGGCGGTACGCCCCGCGCGCAGGGAACGATACGTAGCATCGTCGTCGAGTCCGAGCGTCGCCAGGTCGGGTACCGGCCGGCCGCGCGCCGCGATCATTGCCAGCGTGTCGTGGATGATCGTGAGCGTCGTGAGGCCCAGAAAATCCATCTTGAGCATGCCCACCTTCTCGAGCGCATTCATGTCGTACTGCGTCACCACGACGCGCTCCTCCCCCTCACTTCCGGAACCCTTGGAATCCTGTGTACACACGGGCACGTATTCGTCGAGCGGGCCGGGTGCGATCACCACGCCCGCGGCGTGCACGCCGGCATGGCGCGATAACCCCTCGAGTGCCATGGAGAAATCGAAGAGCTGCTTATGCCGGTCGTCCAGCTCGTACAGCTTGCGCACTTCGGTGAGCTTGTCGATCGCCTCCTTCACCGTGAACGAGAGGTTGGGCTGGTTGGGAATCAGCTTGGCGATGGCGTCCGTTTCGGCCGGCGTGAAACCCAGCACGCGACCGACGTCCTTGATGGCGGCGCGGGACTTGAGCGTTCCGAACGTGATGATCTGGCCCACGCAGTCACGACCGTACTTTTCACGGACGTACTCGATGACCTCCCCGCGCCGCTCCTCGCAGAAGTCGACGTCGATGTCCGGCATCGACACGCGCTCGGGATTCAGGAAGCGCTCGAAGAGCAGGTCGAACTTCAACGGACACACGTCCGTGATGCGGAGCGAGTATGCCACGAGCGAACCGGCCGACGATCCGCGACCGGGCCCCACCGGGATGCCCTTGTCGCGGGCCGCCTTGATGAAGTCGGCGACGATGAGGAAATATCCGGCATAGCCCGTCGTGGTGATGACGCCGAGCTCGTAATCGAGCCGTTTTTTCACCTGGGCCGGCAGCGTCTTCTCGCCGGGCGCTCCTTCACCGTAGCGCTCGAGTGCACCGGCCATCGCGAGGGTCACGAGCAGTTCGCTCTCCGAGTTCACCGACGGCGGGAGCGGGAAGGACGGCAGGTAGTACTTCTTCTCGAAGGCGAAACCGGCTTCGTCCGCGATCTTCAGCGTGTTGGCCAGCACGTCGGCCCGGCCCTTGAAGTGCTCACGGATTTCCGGGGCGCTCTTGAAGTACAGGCCACGATCATAGCGAAGCCGATTTTCGTCGAGCCGGTCCTTCTTGAGGCCGATGCAGAGAAGAATGTCGTGCGCGTCGTGGTCCTCCTCTCGCAGGAAGTGGGAATCGTTGGTGGCGACCACGGGAAGGCCGAGCGTCTTCGCGAGGCGAAAGACCTCCTCGTTGAGCTTGCGCTGCTCGCCTGCCTCATGCGCCTGCACTTCGAGGTAGTAGCGGTCCTTGAAGACGTCCGCATACCACTCGGCCGCGGCCTTCGCGGCGTCGAAATCGTCGTCGAGCAGGTGCGTGGCGACCTCGCCCGCCATGCACGCAGACGACACGATCAAGCCCTCGTGGTATCTGGCGAGCAGCTCGCGGTCCATGCGAGGCTTGCCGTAGAACCCTTCGGTGTAGGCCAGCGACGAGAGCTTCACGAGGTTGCGGTACCCCGTGAGGTCGCGCGCGAGGAGAACGAGGTGATAATATGAACGGTCTCCGGGCGTAGCACGGCCGCGGGCATGCCGGTCGCCGGGAGCGACGTAGGCCTCCATGCCGATGATCGGCTTGATGCGCGCCTTGCGCGCTTTTTCCTGGAAATCCCAGGCGGCGTGAAGGTTGCCGTGATCCGTGATCGCGAGCGCCGGCTGCTCGAACTCGACGGCCCGCCTGATCAGGTCGTCTATCCGGTTGGCGCCATCGAGAAGAGAGTACTCGGAGTGGCAGTGCAGGTGTACAAAGGACATTGAGTGGTCAAAGGTAGCGGTTGACGAGCGCCGCTGTCAAAGAGAGACCGATGCCCAACGACGAAGGCTAACACATTGACTTTCAATACTTTAACAATGCGCGCAAAACTGGTTGTGGCGGCTCTCGCCTCCGGTGCGCTCGCGTGCAGCCACGAGGGCGCAACGGCGCCTCTGGAGGCGTCGTTCGGCATTGCTGTGAATGGCGGAGATGGCCAGCGCGGGCCGGCGGGAAGCATCTTGCCGCAGCCGTTCTCCGTGCTCGTAAAGGACGCCGCCGGCCTGCCGGTGAAAGGCGCGCGCGTCGTCTTCCGGGTGGAGCGCGGTGCAGCTACGGGCTCGCGAATGCTCGACTCAGTTGGCGTGACCGGTCCCGATGGAACCGCGACCGCCCGCCTGCAGCTCGGGAGCGCGCTCGACACGACGACTGTCACGGCGTTCCCGGCGCCCGCCTCACAGCGGTCGGTGAGATTTGTCGCCGTTGGTTCGGCGGCGCCGTTAGTCACCGCGGTCACTCCCGCGACATTCGGCGCTGGCGACACCATTACCGTGCGCGGCGCCGGGCTGGGCATTACGGGCTCGAATGGCGGCGTCGACTTCGACGGAGTCCGCGCAGCGCCCGTTCCCGGCGGGAGCGACGGCGCGATTCGCGCGGTAGTGCCCGCCTGTCTCACGCCGGGTTCCATGACGGTGCGGGCAGTCGCGGGCACCGTGCGGAGCAATGGAGTTCCGGTCGTTTACCAGTCGCGCTCCCTGCCCGTCACGTTCGCGCCGTACCAGGCCATCACGGTGCGCAGCGCGCAGCTTGCCGATTGTCTCACTCTCGCCGGCAACGGCGCGACGTATCTGGTGGTGGCACAGTTTGCGAGCACGGGATCGGCAGTCAATGCAATGGACTGGCGTCTTGGTGCCAACCTCCCGTCGGGGACCCTTGCCGGTGCGCCGGCCTCGCTCCGCGCCCACGATGGACTTGCCGCGCAGCGCGAGTTCGACGCCTTTCTGCGAAACTCCGAACGCCTCATCGCTCCCCGGGCCCGCGCGGAGGCGGGCGCCGCGCGTGCCACGCGGGCGTCGCTGCAAGGTGCGGCGGCCGCGGCCACGCCTCCGGCACTTGGCGGCATACGTTCCTTTCATGTCGTCGCCCGGATCGACGGAACGTCGTTTGCCACCGTAACGACGCGACTCAGGTACGCGGGGCAGCACCTGCTGCTTTATGTGGACACCGTCGGTTCGGGCTTTACCGACGAGCAGTACCAGGCACTCGGCGCGCTATTCGACCGCGACCTGTATCCCCTCGGCGTCGCCGCCTTCGGCAGCGAGTCGGATGTGGATCACGATGGCCGCATCCTTGCGGTCTTCACGCCCCAAGTGAACTCGCTCGTCCGGGCACAGGACTGCCTTCAGAGGGGATTCGTGACCGGCTTCTTCTACCCGACAGACCTGCTCCTCGATGACCCGAACTCCAACAAGGCGGAGATCTTTTACTCGTTCATCCCCGATTCAGCCGCGCGCTTCAGTTGCGCGCATCGCGCGACCGATGTGTTGCGCTTCATTCTGCCGAGCTTTCTTCATGAACTGCAGCACATGATTTCGTTCAATCAGCACGTCATCGCGCGGGGCGGTGCGACAGAAGAGGTCTGGCTGAACGAGGGGCTGGGGCACATCGCAGAAGAACTCGGATCAAAATACTACGAGGCGAGGTTCCCACCCCCGGCGGGGCGCTTGACCAACACACAGATCTTTCCGGATTCATCGGGCCCGTTTATTGCACCGCAACTCCTCAACGCTTACGTCTACCTCAACGCGACGCGCGAACATTCGGTGACGTCGTATCAGGGAACAGGCTCACTGGAGGAGCGCGGCGCGACGTGGCTCTTCCTGCGCTGGCTTGGTGAGCAGAAGGGCGACGACATCTTTCGCAGGCTGGTGCAGACCTCGAATGTCGGCACCGCGAACGTCGAGGCACAGTCGGCGGAGACCTTCGGCGCACTCTTCGGCGACTTCAGCGTCGCGCTGTTCGCCGATTCGCTGCCAGACTTGCCGCGTTCGAACGTGCCGCCACGATTCCAGTTCGGATCGCGGCAGCTGCGCAAACTGATGGCGCGTGAGGCGGTCGTGTCGGGCTTCACGAATCCGTTCCCGCTGCCGCTGTACGCACTGCGCACCGGCGGCTTCCTGCAGTCCGCAATGCTCAGCGGAACGATGATCCATACGCTGCTTCGAACTGCCCCCGGAGACCCGCCCGTCTCGCTCCGTTTCACGAGGCAGGACCTCTCGGCATTCCCAGTGTTGGCGGGCGCCCAAGTGACAATCTTCCGGCTGCCTCCTTGAGTCGCACTGGAGCGATTTTGACGGCGCTCTGTGCCACGCTCGCGGCTGCGCACGCACAAGTGGCCGGGGAGTCCCGTGCCGCGATTCTCCTCACGCTCCCCGCCAGCGCGCGCGGTCTCGCGCTGGGCGAGGCGTGGGGCGCGCTCACCGATGACGAAAGCGCTCTCTTCTACAACCCGGCACAGCTCGCACGCGTGCGAAGTCTCGCGGCGGGCGGGTCGGTGCAGCACTACGTCGCCAATACTACGCTCGGCGCCTTCGCACTGGCCACGCGGGCAGCGCACGGAACGCTCGGCTTCGGCGTGCAGGTGCTGGACTATGGGACGGAGGACGAGATCGTCTCCTCAGGCGGTCAGCAGGGCACGCCGACCGGCGGCAGCGTTTCGGCCCAGGACATCGCCGTGACGGCCGGATACGCCGTCACGCTCGGCAGCCGCGGGGAGTGGCGCGTGGGCACCGCGGCAAAACTGGCGAGACAGCACGTGGCAAATGTGGCGGGCAACGCCGTGGCCGCGGACGTGGGGGCTGCGTACACCGCGCCGAACGGGTGGGAGCTGAGTGCCGCGTTGCAACACCTGGGGTCGCGCCTCACGCTCGCGGGGGTGACCGCCTCCCTTCCACATACGTGGCGTGTCGCGGCCGCATCGCCCGTGATTCGCGGGCTGTTTGGAGACCAGTTCGCGTTGCGCGCGATGGGCGAGGCGCGGCAGTCGAGCGGTGGCGCGGCGACAGGCGTGCTGGCCAGCGAGGGCACGTGGCGCGCCGCCCCCGACGGCCTCTCGCTCTCGGGACGCGCGGGCTATGCCTTTCGCGGCACCGGCGACGACCGGCGCCCGCTCACGGTGGGCGGCGGCATTAGGCTCGCGCGGGTCACGGTGGACTACGCGTACGAGGGATTCGACCTGCTCGGCGCTACGCATCGCGTGGGGATACGGTTCGGCGCGCCGACCGGCGCGCGGTGACGTCATTCTCTCGACCGACGCGGAGGCGACTCGTGCGCGCACGCTGGGGCGGCATTGGACTGATCCTGCTCGGGATCGTGGCCGGCCTGGCCGTGCTGGCCGCCGCAACGCCGATCGGTCGTTATTTCGCGCGCGGCGCGTATGAGGAGGCGAAGATCCTGGCGCGACGCCAGTCGATCGCGAAGCTCGTTGCCGACAGCACGACGCCGGCCGACATTCGCGCCAAGTTGCGACTCGTCCTCGAGGCACGGCGATTCGCCGTGGATTCTCTCGGCCTCCCGGCGAAGGACGCCTTCACGCAGTTCACGCGGCTCGACCACGACACGCTCGTGCTCGTCCTCTCGGGCGCCTATCGCGACCGGCTGCAACCGGTCACGTGGTGGTTCCCGGTGGTCGGCCGCGTGCCCTACAAGGGATACTTCGACTTCGAAGAGGCAAAGCACGCTGAGCGCGACATGCGGGACGCCGGCTTCGATACCTACCTGCGCCCATCGCCGGCGTTCAGCACACTGGGCTTCTTCAACGACCCCTTGCTCTCCACCACGCTCGGCGAGGACTCACTGGCGATCGTGAACACCGTCATTCACGAACTCACGCACAACAAGTACTATGCCAGGGGCCAGGCGGTATTCAACGAGAGTTTTGCGAGCTTCGTGGGCGCGCGCGGATCCGGCCGGTTTTATGCGTCACGCGGCGACACGGCGAGCGCCCGCCGGGCGGCGGAGCGATGGAGTGACGAGCTGTTGCTAGGCGCGGTGTGGCAGGGAACGTTCGCCGCGCTGGACTCGGCGTATTCCCTTCACGCGAACGACAGTGCACGCGCAGCGCGGCTGGCCGCGCGCGACACGATCTACGCCCACACGCGACGTCTGCTGGTGGACTCAGTAGCTCCGCGGCTCAAGTCGATCGATCCGCGGTACGCGGAGCGTGCGCGGCTGGACAACGCCGCGTTGCTGGCGCGGAGGATTTACTCGACGGGGCTGGACGCGTTTGAAGCGGTGCTGGCGGACGAGCGAGGGGATGTGAGGCGGGCGCTGGAGCGGATCATCGCGGAAAATAAAGCGGTGAAGCGGTAGCCGACGACTGACGCCCTGCGGCCACCGTGCGGCGGGCGGCGCTTGGTGCGGCGCACTCCGCACGATCACCGCACGCATGAAACCTCACGCTCAATCCCTTCTCTCAGGCACCAAACCGCCCGCGGAGCATTGCCCGCAAATCAATCCCCGTCGCCAATCCCGCCTCCCGCTCCGGCGCCGCCGTCTCGGGTCGGTCCACCACTACACGCTGCATGCACGCCCGCACTCCCCGATCGACGAATCGCGAGATCTGATCGATCGAGTAGTCTGATCCACGCCGCGAGTCGTAGACGTTGAGTGGGTAGCTCACCGAGAGATGGTTCCGCGCGCGCGTCATCGCGACGTACATCAGTCGGCGCTCTTCCTCGATCTCTTCGTCGTCGCCGAGCGCGCGCGCCATCGGGAAGTACCCATCCACCGCCCAGATGACGAAGACCGCATCCCACTCGCGCCCCTTGGCGCTGTGCGCGGTGCTCAGGATCAGGACGTCCTGCTCGCTGTCCGAGCCGAAGCCCAGATCCTGTGTGGATTGCGGCGGTTCGAGTGCGATGGCGGATAGGAAGGCGGCCCTGTTCGGGTAGCCGCCGGCGATGGTCTGCAGCTGGTCCAAGTCGTTGAGCCGGGGTTCCACGCGGTCGTAGCGCTCGCGCAGGATGTCGTCGTAGAGCCTGCGCACACGCGCGATCTCGACGGTGACGGCACCCTCGACGTCGGTGGCGGTTGAATTCAGCGCGGCGAGCAGTTGCACCAGCGCTGCGTGCGCCGTGCGCGCACGCGGAGGCGGCTCATACTTCCCGAACGCATCCGACGCCCACGCCAGGGCCGCCATGGAATCGATCGCGCCCCGCGCCGTGGTCTCACCGATTCCCGGCATCAGCATCAGCAGGCGATACCAGCTCACCTCATCGCGTGGATTCTCCAGAATGCGCAGGAAGGCGAGCACATCCTTCACGTGGGCGGCCTCGAGAAACTTGAGCCCGCCCCATTTCTCGAACGGTATGTTCCGGGCTGTGAGTTCGATCTCGAGGTCGGCGCTCATATACCCCGCGCGGAAAAGCGCCGCCATTTCGCGCAGCGGTACGCCTTCCTCATGGAGTTCGAGAATGCGGTCCACCACGAACCGCGTCTGGGCCTGCTCGTCGTGCGCGGTCACGAGCCATGGCTTCTCGCCGCCGGTACGTCTGGTGTACAGGTTCTTGCTGTAGCGTTCCTCCGCACGCGAGATGAGCGTGTTGGTCGCGTCGAGAATGGGCTGCGTCGAGCGATAGTTCTCCTCGAGTGGGACCACCGCGGCGTTCGGGAACTGCGACGGAAAGTCGAGGATGTTGCGGATGGTCGCTCCGCGAAACGAATAGATGCTCTGCGCGTCGTCTCCCACGACGGTGATGTTGTTGTGCGCCCGGCACATGCCGAGCAGGATGCGCGCCTGGAGCTGGTTGGTATCCTGGTATTCGTCGACAAGTACGTGATCGTAGAGGGCGGCTACCTGCGCGGCCAGCGTACCACCCGACTCCACCAGCATGGCCCAGAAGAGCAATAGGTCATCATAGTCGACCAGGTTGCGATCGGCCTTGCGCTGCGTGTAGTCCGCATAGATGCGCGAAAAATCCTCCTCGTACTCGCGGAACTGCGGATACTCCTCGCTGAGGATCGCCGGCACCGGAATCTCCGTGTTCACATGCCGCGAGTAGACGTGATGGAGCGTCTCCTTCTTGGGAAAGCGTCGGCCCTTCTGGTCCGCCATCTCTCTTTTTGCGAATCCCAGCTTGGCTCGGGACAGCTGCATGAGGTCTTCCGCGTCGGACTGGTCCATGATGGTGAAATCAGCCGGGAGACCGGCGGCCTGCCCAAAGCGTCGGAGCAGTCGGTGCGCGGTGGCGTGAAACGTTCCGCCGTGCACGCTGCGGCTTGCGCTCCCCACGAGCCGCTCGGCCCTGCCGAGCATCTCCTGGGCCGCGCGGCGCGTGAACGTAAGCAGGAGGATGCGCTCTGGGCGCAGCGGCCTTTCCCGGCGCTCGAGCAGGTGGGCCACGCGATACACCAGCGTGCGCGTCTTGCCGGTTCCGGCCCCGGCGATGATCAGCAGGGCGCCATCGGGGTGGGTTGCCGCACGCGCCTGCGCCTCATTGAGCTCGGCGGCGAGATCCAGCGTCGTGCGCGGCGCCACGTCGCGCGACCGGTGCGGGTATACGCGCGCGTCGTCGCTCATGCGAGTGAATATAGTGCCAGCGGGCGAGTCGCTTGCGTGCGCGCCGTACGCGCGCTGAGTTCTGCGCGCGCGAACGGCACGGGCCTGCGTTCTGTGCGCGGAGGTCGCTCGGGTCTGGGCTCGCCCCCGGGGGATGCGGCGCGCGCCGCGCACGTCCGATCATTGCAGCAGGGACATCTCACTGACGTCGCGTCGACCGACCGGCACACGGTGAAGCCTCGGTTCACCGGCAAGCTTGATTTCTCTCCTGGCGTCCGCGTCTCGAGCCGGAAGGGTTTCCGCTCCTGCGCGGCCGCCTCGAATTGCGTCGCCAATCGCCCGGTGGCATGGCATGCTGGGTGGTCTCGGATCTGAACGCGGACGAGCTGCGCACGTTCTGCTCACTCCTCCGGGAGTCCGCTGTCGCCGCCTGACTGATGCGGAAGATGGGGTCGCTGCGCTGCCCAGGGTCCGGGAGACAGCGCTACCCTTGTGGCACGGGCTCGATAGCGGAGTATTACAAGTGTGCATTCCCCACGCCCGCGGATCGTTGCGCTCGCCATGGCACTCGCCACGATTTCTGCCGCTGGCATCGCGCAGAAGCCAGCCGTGCTGTTCGGCGTAGTCACGAATCTCAACGGCGTGCGCATTGGCGGCGTGGAGATGACGCTCGTGAACGCCTCCGGCGGGAGCGCATTGAGCGCGCCGGCACTACACGTCGTGACGAACGACTCGGGCGAGTTCATTTTTGACTCGCCCCCGACGGGGAAACTCCGGATGACCGCCCGGCGCATCGGCTTCAAGCCGCAGGAAAAGGGGTTCAAGCTCGACGTCGGTGCCTCGAGGCAGGAGGACTTCGAACTCGAGGGGATAGCCGAGCTCCTGGACTCGATCCACGTCACCGGTGTGCTGGGAACGGGACGCATGGCGGAGTTCTGGAATCGCCGCGCCGGGGGGCTTGGCGCGTTCATTACGCGCGCCGACATCGAGCGGCGCAAGCCGTACCGGCCCTCCGACCTGCTCCGGACCGTGAGTGGCGTGCGCGTGACGGGTGACAACGCACTCGACCGGCCTGTGATTCAGATGGGGCGAACCTCGGTGCAGCCCTCCACACGGGGCGGCGCCGCCCAGCTGGGCGGCCGGTGCGTCGTGAACTACTACGTGGATGGCAGCTGGGTCTCGCCAGGCACGTTTCATATCGATGACATCTCGCCGTCGTCGATCGAGGCGATGGAAGTGTACCGGGGCCCCGCCGAGATCCCGCCGCGGTTCCGCCAGCGTGAGACCGCGTGCGGGTTGATCGTGATCTGGACGCGCGAGCCGCCGCCCAAGGAGAAGCCGGACCTCGAATCTCCTTGGGAGTGAGCGCCGATCGCCGCTGAGCGCGTGACCGAGGCGGGGCCACCCCCTTCTGGATGGGACCCGCGCAACTCGGCACTCGTCGTGCTGGCCTTGGGCACGGTGATGCGGTTTCTCCTCGCCGAGTCCATCGGCCTTGGCGTGGACGAGTCGTACGCGGTGGCCGTTTCGCGGCAGCTCGCACTCTCGTACTTCGACCATCCTCCACTCCATTTCTGGATTGCCGGGGCCATTGCGAAGCTCGCCCACAGCGAATCGCGCGAGGTGGTCAGGCTCCCTTTCGTGCTCTGCTTTGCGCTCACGACCTGGCTCATGTACCGGCTCGGCGCGCGCCTGTTCGGCGAGCGCGCTGGCGCGATCGCGGCGCTCCTGCTGAATGTCTCGGCCGTCTTCTCACTCAGTACTGGAGGCTGGGTTCTGCCGGACGGCCCGCTGATGCTCTTCATGCTGGCGAGCACGCTGGTCATTGCCGGCGTGCTGCTTGAGGCGACGCCCTCGCGAGCCACGCTGCGCTGGGCGCTCGCCGGCCTGTTTGCGGGGCTGGCGATGCTCTCCAAGTATCACGGAGCGTTCGTGGTCGCAGGTGCATTCGCCTTTCTGCTGACCAGCGCGCCGCACCGATGGTGGCTGCGTACTCCAGGACCGTGGGTTTTCGCGGCCGTTGCGAGCGCGTGCCTGGCGCCGGTGATCGTGTGGAATTACCGGCACGGCTGGGTGTCCTTCCGGTTCCAGGGTGGGCGGGCGGCGGGCACAGGCGGGATTCACCCGGAAACGATGCTCGCGAACATCGGCGCGCAGGCGGCGTGGGTGCTGCCATGGATATGGGTCCCGCTGGTCGCTGCACTCTGGGGCGCGTTGCGCCGCGGCACGTCTGACGCGCGCCGATGGTTCCTCGTCTGTCTTGCGATCGGACCATTGGCAGGGTTTACGCTCATCGCGCTGCACGGCAGCGTGGGGCTTCCGCACTGGCAGGCGCCCGGCTACCTGATGCTGTTTCCGCTGCTGGGATCAGCAGTGGCCGCGCGGCTTGAACGGGGTGACACGCTCGCCCGGCGCTGGCTAGGCGCCAGCGTATGGGGATTTGCCGGCCTGGTGCTGCTCCTCGGCAGCCACACTGCTACAGGATGGCTGGACCGCCTATTCCCCGCCGCCTTCGCGAAAGGAGATCCGACTGGGGACACCGTCGATTGGCGACTTCTGAAGCCCGCGTTGCAGTCTCACGGCCTCCTTCCCCTGGACGGCTTCATCGCCGCGCCAAGCTGGATTCAAGCGAGCAAAGCAGCCATCGGACTCGGTCCGGACGTGAAGGTGCTGTGCCTCTGCGCCGACCCGCATCACTTCTATTACATGCAGAACGACAGCGCATTCCTCGGCGCGAATGCGGTGATCGCCAAGAAGGTGACGGAGAACGACGATGTGCCGGCCGAGTTCGCGCCGTACTTCGAGGAAATCACGCCGCTCGACGTCGTGCCCGTGATGCGCGCTGGGCAGGTGGTGATGCGCGTGGCGCTCTACCGGGCGAAAGGATTCCGGAAGTTGTTTCCTACGGAACAGCCGCGGTAGACGGCGAAATCGCAGCCTGGTCGATCTGTACGGGCTCCAGGCCGAACACCTGCGCGGCGCTCATGATGACCGCGCGTTCCGCGCGCTCACCGAGTGAGGGCGACGGGGCGAGACAGGTCGAATCGCCACGCCGTAGGAGCTCCTGCTCCACCGATGTCATGGTCACGTCGGGAATGCCGCAGGGCACCATCAGGTCGAAATACGAAAGGTCGGTCGTGACATTGAGCGCGAAGCCGTGCCAAGTGACCCATTGGCGCGAGTGAACGCCAATGGAGGCGATCTTGCGCCCAGCCATCCACACACCGGTGCGGCCGATGTTCCGCTCCGCGGCGATATCCAGCGTGCCGAGCGCGCGAATCAGGAGTTCCTCGAGCTGGCGGAGGTACCAGTGCAGGTCCTGCCGGTGGCGTGATAGGTCGATGATCGGGTACCCGACGAGCTGGCCCGGTCCGTGGAAGGTGACGTCGCCGCCGCGCTCCACCTCGAAGAGCTCCACACCGCGCGCGGCGAGCAGGGCGGGCGAGGCGGTGAGGTGCGAGGGATCACGCGCACCGCGCCCGAGCGTGACGACGGGCGGATGCTCAACGAGCAGGAGGAGGTCCTGCGGAATGTCACCGCTGATGCGGCCAGCCGCGGCCGCCCGCTGCAGCTCCAGGACCTCGGCGTATCGCCGCAAGCCAAGCCGCACGACCCACATCTCACGCATGAATCATGCGCCCGAGGGAGTCGAGCGTGGCCTCCACAATGGCTTCGCTCAGTGTCGGGTGCGCATGAATGGCGAGGTCGACTTCCTCCACCGTGAACTCGTTCTCGCGTGCGACGGCGAGCTCGTGGATCAGTTCCGTGGCGTGCGCGCCCACGATGTGCGCGCCGAGGATCTCACCGTACGTCACGTCGCGAATGATCTTCACGAAGCCCTCCGTATCGCCGGACGTGCGGGCGCGCCCGTTAGCGCTGAATGGGAACTTGCCGATCTTGTATTCCAGCTTCTTCTCCTTGCACTGCGCCTCGGTGAGACCGATGGAGGCGACTTCGGGATGGCAATAGGTCGCGTTCGGCACGTTGCCATAGTTGACCGGATGATAATGCGCGCCCGCCAGGATCTCGGCGACGACAATTCCTTCGCGCTCGCCCTTGTGTGCGAGCATCGGCGGGCCCGCCACGTCGCCAATGGCGTACACGCCCTTGGCGCTCGTCTCCAGTCGCTCATTGATCTTGATGAAGCCGCGGTCGGTGAGCTGCACGCCGGCTTCCTTGAGACCGATGGTCTCGATATTCGGTGCGCGGCCGGCCGCAACGAGCACTTTCTCGACCTCGAGCTCCTGCTTCGCGCCGCCGGTCTCGAGGGTGAGCTTCACAGACTCCTTTCCCACCTTCGCTCCGGTGAGCTTTGCACCCACCTGGACGTCGATGCCCCGCTTCTTGAAGCTCCGTTGTACCTCGGCGGATGAGTCCTCGTCTTCGAGAGGCAGAATACGCGGCATGACCTCGATCAGTGTCACCTTCGAGCCAAAGGCGTGGAACACATCTGCGAACTCGCATCCGACCGCCCCGGCCCCGACAATCGCGATGGTTTTGGGGGCCCTGGGCAGAATGAGCGCCTCGTCTGACGAGATGACCGTCCCCTTGTTGAGCTCGAGCCCGGCCTGCGGCAGCCCCTTCACCCGAGAGCCGGTCGAAATCACCACGCCCTTGGTGGCGGTGTGGGTCTCGCCCTTGCCGTCGGCGGTTGTGACCTTCACCGACAGGTTCGGACCGAGCGTGCCGGTCCCCTTGATCCACGTAACCTTGTTCTTCTTGAACAGGAACTCGACGCCCTTGGAGTTCTTGTTGCTCACGTCGCGCGACCGCTTCATCGCGACAGAGAAGTCGAGCTTCACGTCGCCAACGTTCACGCCGAACTCTGCGGCGTGGGATACCCTTGTTGCCATGAGCGCCGCTTCGAGCAGTGCCTTGGCGGGGATGCACCCCCACAATACGCAGGTGCCGCCCAGCCCCTCCCGCTCGACGACGGCGGTGCTAAGTCCGAGCTGTGCTGCGCGAATGGCGCCCACGTAACCGGCGGGCCCTCCGCCGAGGAAAATCACGTCAAAGGTGGCCATTTCTGCCTTCCGAAAGCGGGAGCCGAATGCTGAATCTCAGTACACCAGCATCAGCGGATTCTCGATCATCCGTCTGAGCGTCTGCAGGAAGCGCGATCCCACTGCGCCGTCAATCACCCGATGATCGCAGCTCATGGTCACGCGCATCCGTCTTCTCGCCTGAATGTTTCCGTCGGATCCGATCACCGGCCTGTCCTCGATGGCGCCAATGGCGAGAATGCCGGACTCCGGCGGATTGATGATTGCGGTGAACTGCTCGATCTGCATCATGCCGAGGTTCGAAACGGAGAACGTCGAACCCGTGTATTCCTCGGGCTTGAGCTTGCGCTCGCGCGCTTTCTGCGCGAGCGCCTTGGCTTCGGCCGAAAGGTCGCGGAGCCGTTTGAGGTGCGCGTCGAATAGGACGGGTACGATCAGCCCGTCGTCGGTCGCGACCGCCATCCCGAGGTGCACGCGGTTATGAATCCGAATGTGGTCGCCCAGCCAGTGTGCGTTGACCTCGGGGTGCTGGGCGAGGGCAGTGGCCGTGGCCTTGAGGATGATGTCGTTGAACGAAACCCTGAACTGATCGCCCATTGCCGATCGCATCTCGGCGGCGCGTTCGAGATCGAACTCGGCCGTGAGGTAGAACGTGGGAATCGGGCCGATGGACTCGGCGAGGCGCCGCGCGATGGTCTTGCGGATCTGCGTGAGCGGCACGTCGGTGAAGTCGGCGGCTTGCCCCAGCGGTGGGCGCGCGCTGGCTGCGCCGCCGTCCGCCGCCACGGCCGATTCAAT
>DASZZO010000240.1:0-12833 GCA_035544915.1 Gemmatimonadaceae bacterium
GATGTGGGAGGGCTGGCAGCGCGAATGGGTACTGCAGTTGTTCGGCGGCCGACATCGAGCGATACCGGACGCGGCTGTCGGGCCCGCTCGCCGACCGTATCGACCTGCACGTGCACGTCGGCGCGGTGTCGATCCGCTCGCTGGGGGCGGACGGCGATGAGGAACCATCGGTCGCCGTACGTTCGCGGGTGGAGGCGGCGCGCGTTCGCCAGCGCGCACGATACTCGAAGCGCGATGGCGTTCGGCACAACGCGGATGTGCCCGGCCGCTGGTTGCTTTCGAATGGCGGACTGACGGCTGCAGCGCGCATCATCCTGGAGCAGGCGGCAGAACGGCTTGAGCTGAGCGCGCGGGGGTATCATCGTGCGCTGCGTGTTGCGCGCACGATTGCGGACCTCGACGGCGTGGAGGACATCGTCGACTCAGCCGTGGCGGAGGCTCTTCGCTATCGGCCCGCCCAGGCCCATGTGCCCGCGGCGCCCCGCGCGTGATTCACGGGCGGGGCAGGGCGCTGCGCTCGCAGCGGGTCGGGGGGCGCTGCGAACGACGAGCGTTTCTCAGGTCCGCTCCGGCCTGGACGGCGAGGAGGCAGGCGAGGGTCAATACGGACGTTGCCCAGGCCGGTGCTCCGCCCGCGCGGCGAAGCATCATCCATCCGAGCAGGAGCACGGGCAGTTCGATGATGAAATCCCACAAGGGGAAGCGGTAGAAATACAGCCCCGCGACCGGCCCGCCCAGCCAGAGCGCTTTCTGGCCGGTGATCAGGTCGAGGGGCAGGTGTGTGAGCACCAGCCCGCCAGCGACTAGCGCGAGCGCCCGGCTCCGCGACCATGCCAGCGCCACGGCGGCCGCAGCCACCGCCAGGAGTGCGCTCGCAGGCAGCGAATGCGTATATGTGCCGTACGGGTTGCAGATTGCCGCGAGCCGGAGGACACCATCGCCGGCATCCGGCAGGAATGCGGCGCCTATGAGTAGCACCAGCGGCGCGTCGCGACGGAGCGCCCGGGTGCCGAAGGCGATGCCTACGTGGCCGACGATCACTCGGATGACCTCCTGTCTCGCCGCGGGTTTGAAGCACCTGTAGCTTAACGCGCGGACGACGACTCAGGAGTTTCATGCGACGGCACCGATGGGTTTTCACCTGCTGGCACGTAGTCGTGGCAGGCGCCCTCCTGACAGGCTGTGCGCTGGTACGTCCGGTGGTGGCGCCCCCGCCGGGCGCCGGGGCCTACGACCTCGTGATCGAGAACGGCCGCATCGTTGACGGATCGGGCGCGCCGTGGTTCTACGGCGACATTGCCCTCCGCGGCGACCGCATCGTCGCCATCACCCCGCGGGGCGGGACGCGGGGGGCGACCGTCCGCGAGCGCATCGACGCGAGCGGCATGGTTGTCGCCCCGGGATTCATCGACCTTCAGGGGCAGTCTGGCGGGGCACTCCTCCGCGGCGACGGCCGCCTGGTGAGCATGGTCGCGCAGGGGGTGACGACCTCGATACTGGGAGAAGGCAGCACGCCGGCCCCCCTGTCGGCGTCGATGCTCGCCGCGCAGGATGCGCGGGACACGGTTGGCATGCGCTGGGCGCGGACGTTCGCCGGGCCGCGCGGATTCGACGCCTGGCTGCGCGGAATGGAGTCGCATGGCACCTCCGTGAACGTCGGGTCGTTCGTTGGGGCTGCGACGCTTCGGCAATTCGGCATGGGCATGGCGCAGGGAGCGGCCACTGGTGCGGCGCTCGATTCCATGCGCGCGGCGGCGCGGCGCGCAATGCAGGACGGCGCATTTGGCGTCGCGTCGGCGCTCATCTATCCGCCAGGAGAGTTCGCGACGACCGCGGAACTCATCGCAATCGCCACGGAGATTTCCCCGCATGGCGGACTGTACATCACGCACATGCGATCCGAGGGCGACAAGTTGCTCGAGGCGATCGACGAGGCACTGCGCATCGGCCGCGAAGGCGGGGTGCCGGTCGAGCTCTACCATTTGAAGGCGGCAGGCGTGCGCAACTGGCCACGAGGTCTGCAGGCGATCGCCAAGATCGATTCGGCGCGCGCGGCAGGACAGGACGTTCAGGCCGACATGTATCCATACACCGCGGGCGGCACGGGCCTCACCGGCTGCCTGCCGCCCTGGAGTGCCGCCGATGGAAAGCTGTTCGACAACCTCGCGAGTGCCCAGATGCGTGCCAGGATGCGCGCGGAGATGGAGCACGCGACGACTGATTGGGAGAACCTCTGCGAGCTCGCGACGCCGCCGAACGTGCTCATCACGGCGCTGAGCAGCCCGAGGTACCGGCAGTACGCGGGAAAGCGGCTTTCGGAAATCGCGGCCGGGGAGGGGAAGGACTGGATCGAGACGGCGATGGACCTGATTGTCACGGAGCGGCGCCGCGTCGAGACCATCTATTTCATCATGAGCGAGGACAACGTCCGGCTGAACCTCAGGCAGCCATGGATCAAGGTCGGAACCGACGCCGGCGGATACGACCCCGACAGCACGCTCGCCCTCGTGCATCCGCGCTCCTACGGCACGTTTCCGCGTATCCTCGGGCACTACGTGCGAGACGAGAAGCTCATGCCGCTGGAGGAGGCCGTCCGGAAGATGACGTCGGCAACGGCAACCAGGCTATCGCTCGCCGATCGCGGCCTCCTCAAGGCCGGAATGTTTGCCGATATCGTGATATTCGACCCGGCTACCATCGCCGACCGCGCGACGTACGAACAGCCGCACCAGCTCGCAGTGGGAGTACGCGATGTATTCGTGAACGGGACGGCGGTGATGCGCAACGGCAGACACACCAATGCGAAGCCGGGACGCGCGCTGCGCGGGCCAGGTTACCGTTCCTGAGGAGGCACGATTCACCCGTCGTACCAGCTAACTTTCACCACATGCCCATTCCTGCATTCGAGAAGGAGGCGATGCTCCTCGCGTGGTTTCGCGGCCGCGGATCAGCGCTCGTCGCGTTCAGTGGAGGCGTCGATTCCGCATTTCTCGGCTGCGTCGCGCTGGAGGCCATCGGCGCGGATCGAGTGCTTGCGGTCATCGGCCGCAGTGCGAGTTACCCCATGGAGCAGTGGGCTCGCGCGCGGGCCGTCGCGGGCCAGTTCGGGCTTCCTGTTCTCGAGGTCGACACGAACGAGTTGCTCGACGCGCGATATGCCGCGAACCCGACCAACCGTTGTTACTTCTGCAAGACGGAACTCTGGTCGCGGCTCGTGCCCATCGCCCGGGACCGGGGCCTGGCGGTGGTCGTGGATGGGACCAATGCTGATGACCTGAGCGACCACCGTCCTGGCAGGCAGGCGGCGGCGGAGCACGGCGTCCGGTCCCCGCTCGCCGACATCGGATTCAGCAAGCAGGAGATCCGTGACCGCTCGCGGGCGCGCGGGATTGCGACCTGGCGCGAGCCGTCGTCGCCGTGCCTGTCGTCGCGCCTTCCCTACGGAACGGCCGTCACGCCCCTTCGCCTGGCGAGGGTTGAGCAGGCGGAGCGGGCACTGCGCATGCTCGGGGTGGTTGGTGACGTTCGCGTGCGCTATTACGGCGACACGGCGCGTGTCGAGCTCAGCCGGCGGGAGCTGCTGCGCTGGCGCACGCCGGAGGGACGCCTGGCGATCCGCGACGCCGTGAGGGACGCCGGATTCGTTCGCGTGGAACTCGACCTGCGCGGTTTTCGTACGGGTTCGCTGAACCGGCTTGATGAATCCCCGCAACTCGAAACGCTCGGTGTGAAGGCCCCGCATCTGCAGACCGCAACGGGCGGCAACGTCTGATGTTCTCCTGTCTCGGCAGGCTCGGCTGTCTCGTGGTCCTGGCCGTGATCGCGGTTGCCGCGTGGTTCACACGCGACTACTGGTATCCGCGCGTCCGCGAACGGTTCGTGAGCACGCCGCCAGCAGCATCTGCGGCGCAATGGGAGCCGCTCAGCCCCGAGGGTGCGGCTCGGGGACGCGCCGCGTTCGAGAGCCTGCGTAGCAAGAACGGACCGGTCTTCGTGAACCTGGGCGCCGGCGACTTCGCATCGTTCGTGCTCGACGAGGCCGTGCACGGCATGAGCCCCGACGCCGCGAACGCCGAGGCGCTCGCGCGAGACGACCATCTCTACCTGCGTGCGCAGGTGAGTGTTGCCGACCTGGGCGGTCCGAAGACGCTGGGCCCGCTGTCAGGCATGCTCGAGGGCAAGCAGCAGCTCACTGTGCGCGGTCGCGTCGAGGTGCTCAAGCCCGGCCGTGCGCAGTTCCGGGTTGACGAGGTGTCGCTCAACGAACTCAAGCTTCCCTCCGCGCTGATCCCGCGCCTGATCTCACGCGTCGGCGTCAACGATCGCGACTCAACTATTGCGGATGATGCGATTCCCGTCCGGATCGCCCGTGAGCTGGCCGACGTCCGAGTTGCCAAAGGGCGCGTGACGCTCTACAAGAACGTGCCGTGAGCCGCCGCATCCTGATCGTCGACGACGAACAGGGAATTCGTGCCGCGCTGACCCAGCTGCTGGAATACGAGGGCTACGAGGTACAGGTCGCGGGATCCGGCGCCGAGGGAATCGCGCTGTACCCGACGTGGCGCCCGCAGCTGACCTTCCTCGACGTGAAGATGGCCGGGCTCGACGGCCTCGAGACGCTCAAGCGGCTGCGCGAGGTCGATCCCGCCGCGATCGTCGTGATGATCAGCGGCCACGCCACCATCCAGAACGCGGTGGAGGCCACGCAGCTTGGTGCCTACGACATTCTCGAGAAGCCGCTGGACACCGACCGTATCCTGGTCACGCTACGAAACGCGGTGGGACGGATCGACCTCGCCGAGGAGAACGAGCGGCTCAAGGCCACCATCGAATCGCGATATGAAATCGTCGGGCGGTCGTTTGCCATCCGGGCTCTCATCGACCGCATCGACAAGATCACGGGCTCGGCCGCCCGCGTGCTGATCACGGGTGAGAACGGCACGGGGAAGGAGCTCGTGGCGCGTGCGCTTCACCGGCAGTCGCCGCGGGCGCGAAAGCCGTTCGTCGAGGTTAACTGCGCCGCCATTCCGAGCGAGCTCATCGAAAGCGAGCTCTTTGGCCACATGAAGGGGTCATTTACCGGCGCCCTGCAGGACCGGGCGGGCAAGTTCGAGCAGGCTGACGGGGGCACACTCTTTCTCGACGAGATCGGGGACATGTCACTCGCGGCGCAGGCCAAGGTGCTGCGCGTCCTGCAGGACGGCGAAGTCACGCGCATCGGGGGCGCAAAGTCACGCACCGTGGACGTGCGCGTGCTCGCGGCCACGAACAAGAGGATCGAGGAAGAGATCGCGTCCGGCCGCTTCCGCGAAGACTTGTACTACCGCCTTAACGTGGTCCCCATCCACGTGCCGCCCCTTCGCGAGCGCAGGGAGGACATTCCGCTCCTCATCGATCATTTCCTCCTGCAGCTTGCGCGCCATGACGGTGTTGCGCCGCGCGGCGTAGACTCGTCGGCCATCGAGCGGCTCACGCAGTTCGACTGGCCGGGCAACGTGCGCGAGCTGCGCAACACGATCGAACGCCTGCTGATTCTCGCCACCGGTCCTCGCGTCACCGCGGCGGACGTCGATCGCCTGGTGGGAATGCGCAGTGCAGCAGCCGGCGGGCTCGGGGGACTCGAGGAATGCAAGACGTACGAATCGTTCAAGCTCGCTGCAGAGCGGGCGTTCCTGCTCGTCAAGCTGCGCCAGCACGACTGGAACGTCGCGGAGACTGCGCGTGCACTCGAGATGCCGCGGTCGAATCTCTACAAGAAGATCGAGCGTCACGCGCTGTCGCGGGAGAGTGAGTGAGTTCCAGCGACTGGGATGCACAGATGAAGAGGATCGACCGGCAACTTGCCTCGATCCCCGACGAGTCGCTCGCCCCGGCCCGGGTGCCCGGGGCGCCGGCCCCGCGCGCGCCGGGGCCACTCGCCCCGCCGACCGGCACGACGACCGTCGGCGTCTTCGCACGCCTCGGTCTCGCGCTCGCACTGGGCGTGGCGATCGTGTTCTGGCCCTACTCCGCGCGCTGCGGGCTGGGGCTCGCAGGGTATCTGGGCGCGGTTACGATGCTGATCACGGCCGGCGTGTGGAGCGCGGTCTGGACCTGGCGGCATCGGGCGCCGAAGGGACACATCCTCGCGCTGCTGCTGGTGCTGTGGGGCCTGGCGTTGGCGTCGGCGGACGCCCTGCCGCGCGTGGGCTGGGCCAAGGCGAGCGTGGAGCATCCGGCACGCTGGACCTGCGGCTAACGCGCGCCCCGGCCGCCCGCAGATCATTCTCTTCGTCCTCATGAACACTTTCGAAAACTTCATCGGCGGCCAGTGGATCGCCCCGTCGGGCGGCCGCTACTTCGAGAACACCAACCCGGCAGACACGCGCGACGTGATCGGACGGTTTCCGCTGTCCGGCGCCACCGACGTGGCCGCTGCCGTGGCGTCCGCACGACGCGGGTTCGAGATCTGGCGCCGGGTGCCCGCGCCCGCGCGCGGTGACGTGCTGCGGCGCGTCGGCGAAATCCTGGTCGCGCGCAAGGAACAGCTTGCCGACCTCATGACACGCGAAATGGGCAAGCCACTCGCAGAGACGCGTGGGGACGTGCAGGAAGGGATCGACACGGCGTTCTATGCCGCGACGGAAGGACGGCGCCTCTTCGGCCATACGGTGCCGAGTGAGCTGCGGAACAAGTGGGCGATGAGCTTCCGCCGGCCGATCGGCGTGGCGGGAATCATCACGCCGTTCAATTTCCCGCTCGCCATTCCGACGTGGAAGATGTTTCCGGCGCTCGTGTGCGGCAACGCATGCGTGTTCAAGCCTGCCGAAGACGTGCCGCACACCGGCCACGTGTTCGTCGAGATCCTTCTCGAAGCGGGCCTGCCGCCGGACGTCGTCAACCTGGTACAGGGAGACGGCGAGGCGGGTGCCGCCATCGTGGCCCACCCCGACGTTGCGCTTGTCTCCTTCACGGGCTCCACGGAAACGGGAGGGAAAGTAGGCGAGACCTGCGGCCGCCTGCACAAGCGTCTTTCGCTCGAAATGGGCGGCAAGAATGCCATGATCGTGCTCGATGACGCAGACCTGGACCTGGCCCTCGACGGTGTCCTGTGGGGCGCGTTCGGCACGACGGGCCAGCGCTGCACCGCGACCAGCCGGCTGATTCTCGAACAAGGCATTCACGACCAATTCGTTGCCATGCTCCAGCGACGCGCCGCCCGGCTGGTGCTTGGCGACGGACGGGCGGCTGGGACGGAGATCGGCCCGCTCGTGAACCAGGACGCGATATCGAAGGTGGAGCGCTATGTCACCGTGGGCAAATCCGAGGGCGATGAAATGCGCCTGGGCGGCGCGCGCGCCGGAGGGAACGGACTGGACCATGGATATTTCTTTCAGCCGACGATTTTCACCGGCGTGCGGCCCGGCTCCCGCCTGGAGCAGGAGGAGATCTTCGGACCTGTGCTTTCCGTGGTCCGGGTGAAGGACGCCGATGAGGCGTTTCGCGTGAACAACGACGTGCGGTACGGGCTCTCGTCGTCACTCTACACGCAAAATGTGAACCTGGCCTTCCGCGCCCTCAACGAGCTGGACAATGGCATCACCTACGTCAATGCACCGACGATCGGCGCGGAAGCGCACCTTCCATTCGGCGGCGTCAAGCAGACCGGGAACGGACACCGCGAAGGAGGGTGGGAAGTGTACGACTTTTACTCTGAAACAAAGGTGGGATATGTGGATTTCAGCGGGCAGCTGCAGCGGGCCCAGATCGACAACTACTGAGAGTAGCTGTTCCGCGAATCGCATCGACAGTTGACGAACGTTCCCCAGACCTCCTTCTTAGGAAATGACCCCGCCCGAAGACAGCACCGTCATGCCGCCCGAGCCAACGCCGCCGTCTGCCAGGCGCCGGCGAAATCCAGCGCTCTCCCTCCTGCGAGGGCTCTTCGAATGGGCGAAGTCGCTTTCTCTCGCGCTGCTGCTGTTCGTGGTCATCCGTTCGTTCCTGGTGGAAGCGTTCAAGATTCCGAGCGGGAGCATGGAGGGCACGCTACTGGTGGGCGACTTCCTGCTCGTGAACAAGTTGGTGTACGGGGCCGAGGTGCCCTTTACGGGGAAGCGGCTGCCGGCAGTGCAGCGCCCGGAATACGGAGACATCCTCGTGTTTCAGTGGCCTGTAGACCCCTCCAAGAACCTGGTGAAACGCCTCGTGGGATTGCCGGGCGACACTCTCGCCATGGACAAGGGAGTGCTCGTCCGCAACGGCGCCCGGCAGCAGGAGCGCTACGCCTTGCACACGGAGCCCGACGCCGATCCGGGAGCGGATGATTTTCACTGGCAGCACAGTTTCCTGGTGCGCCGCGCGATGGCGCTTCCGGCGTATCATCCGTCACGTAACAATTGGGGACCGCTGGTAGTTCCGTCACGGAGCTTCTTCGTGCTCGGAGACAATCGCGACAACTCCCTCGACAGCCGCTACTGGGGTTTCGTGCCGGATTCCCTCGTGCGCGGGCGTCCGATGATCGTCTATTACAGTTATGCACCCGACAGCGCCGCGACGCTGGACTGGCTGACGCGCATCCGCTGGCACCGTCTTGGCGAGCATGTGCGCTGAGCTCGCAACGACATGATAACGGCATTCCTCTGATCTTCCCTCGGGGCATCGCGCGCTCCACATTCCACAAGGTCCGCTGCAGTCGAATTCCCCAACACACAGTCGTCTCCCAGGTTGTGAGAGCTCCAGGATCTATGGTCGGCCCGCCGCACAAGCGCCATCAGTACGAAGAAGGTTCCCTTGACCAATACCTGCGCGACATCAGCATGTATCCGCTGATCAATCGCGAGCAGGAGGTCGAGCTGGCGCAGAAAATTCGCGCGCACGACCAGGAAGCCGTGGATACCCTCGTGCGGTCGAATCTGCGGTTCGTCGTCTCCGTGGCCAAGAAGTACCAGAATCAGGGCGTGTCACTCAGCGACCTGATCAACGAGGGCAACCTCGGCCTGATTCGCGCGGCGCACAAGTTCGACGAGACCAAGGGGATCAAGTTCATTTCCTACGCCGTCTGGTGGATTCGGCAGGCCATCCTGCAGGCCCTGGCCGAACAGAGCCGCATCGTGCGTGTTCCGCTCAACCGGGCGGGCACGCTGCACCGGATCGGCAAGCGCGCGAGCGCGCTGCTGCAGGAGCTGGGACGGGAGGCGACGCACGCCGAGATTGCCGAGGGGATGGAGCTGAGCGAGGAGGAGGTCGCGAAGACGATGTCGATTTCGCAGACCCATCTCTCGCTCGACGCCCCCATGACGCCCGGTGAGGACAACCGCCTGCTGGATTACCTGCCCGACACGATGAACCCCACGCCCGATGAGGAGACGTTCGACAAGGCTCTCACGGAATCGGTTCATGAGGCGCTGGCGGGGCTGAAGGAACGGGAGGCGAAGATTCTCCGGTTGTATTTCGGCCTGGACGGCTCGGAACCGATGACCCTCGAACAGATCGGCGCGGTGCTCAACATCACGCGCGAGCGGGTGCGACAGATCAAGGAGAAGGCATTGTCCCGCCTGCGGCACGTGAGCCGCGCGCGGGCGCTCGAGAGCTATCTCGGGTAGCGCCCTCGATGGGAACAGCGGCATCAGCGTTCGGTCCGGCCGGGCCTGCCACGCCGGGATTACGATTCGTGCCCCTCGAGCCGCCGGGGCGGCACTGATGGGCGCGCAGAACTCCTTCGACGTCACGACCGGCGTCGACCTCCAGGAGGTCGACAACGCCCTCAATCAGGCCCGCAAGGAAGTCGCCCAGCGCTACGACTTCAAGGACGCAAAGGTGACGATCGATTTCAAGCGCGCCGAAGGATTGATCGCGCTCGCGGCCGACAACGACATGCGCATGCGGGCGCTCTTCGATGTGGTGCAGGCGAAACTCATCAGGCGGGGCGTGCCCGTGAAGAATCTCGATGTGGGAGAGGTGAAGCCCGCGGGCGGCGACACCCTGACGCGAGCGATCACGCTGAAGCAGTCGCTGGACTCGGAGACGGCGAAAAAGGTGGCCGCCGCGATCAAGGAGCAGAAATTCAAGAAGGTGCAGGCGGCCATCATGGGCGAGCAGGTGCGCGTGAGTTCCGGCTCGCGGGACGAGCTGCAGACGGTGATCACGTTCCTCAAGACGCAGGATTTCGGCGTCGCCCTGCAGTTCGGCAATCTCCGCTGATGTATCCGCCGCGGCTCGCGCGGCTGTAATCAGGACATGCCGGCCGCCTCCGTGTTCGTCACTGGCGCCACCGGGTACATCGGTTCCCGCCTCGCGGCGCTGCTGGCGGCGCGCGGCCATTCCGTGCGTGCGCTGGTACGCCGTGGGTCGGAGCACAAGGTGCCGCGAGGTGTCACGCCGGTCATTGGCGACGCGCTCGACGCGGCGTCGTTTGCGGACGCGCTGCGCAGCGGTGAGACCTTCATTCAGCTCGTCGGTACGTCGCATCCGAGCCCGTCCAAGGCCGCGGAGTTCCGCTCCGTCGATCTCGCCTCGGCGCGCGCGTCCATCGAGAACGCCGCCCACGCAGGAGTCGCCCACTTCGTCTACGTGAGCGTGGCGCATCCGGCGCCGGCCATGCACGCCTACATTGCCGCGCGCACCGAGGCTGAGGCGCTCCTGTGTGCAACGGGCCTGAGCGTAACGGTGTTGCGACCGTGGTACGTGCTGGGCCCCGGGCATCGGTGGCCGTATGCGCTCCTCCCCTTGTATTGGGTGGCGCGGCGCGTGCCGTCGCTGCGCGAGGGCGCCACGCGGCTCGGACTCGTCACCATCCGCCAGATGCTGGCGGCCCTCGTAGCGGCCGTCGAATCGCCTCCGTCCGGTGTGCGCGTGTGGGAGGTACCCGACATCCGTCGGGCGTCCGCCCTCCGCCGCTGAATCCAGACACTGCCATCCCCCGCTCGCGGTCGGTAGTGTTCGCTTCTGATGAAAGTTGCCCTCGTCACGCTCGGCTGTGACAAGAACACGGTGGACTCGGAGCGCTATCTCGCGCAGCTCCTCGACCACGGCGCCGAGCGGGCAGATGAGCTCAACGAGGCCGAGCTGATCATCGTCAACACGTGCGGCTTCATCGATGCCGCGAAGCGTGAGTCGCTCGACGCGATCGTCCAGGCAGGGAATCTGAAGGTCGACGGCGCGGCGCGGGCGGTGGTAGCGGTGGGATGCATGGTCGAGCGCCACCGGGCGGAGCTCGCCGCGTCGTTACCCGAGGTCGACCTTTTCCTTGGCGCGTCGGAAATGGACCAGTTGGTGCCGCTGTTGCGTGAGCGAGGACTCATTGGTGACCCCGTCACACTCCATCCCGGCGTGCGCGCATATGCCGGCGACACGCCGCACGTACGCTACCTGAAGGTCAGTGAAGGCTGCGACCACGGGTGCGCGTTCTGCGCCATCCCGCTCATGCGCGGACGGCATCGCTCGTTCTCGCTCGACGAGATCGTCCGCGAGGCCCAGCTGCTCGAGCTGCAGGGCGCGCGCGAGGTGAATCTCGTGGCGCAGGACCTGGCCCACTACGGCCGTGACCGCCGCGACGGCATGCGGCTCCCGGAACTGCTCGAGGCGCTCGTGCGCGAGACCTCGATTCCCTGGTTTCGCAACCTGTACCTCTATTCCGCCGGTATCACACCACGGCTCCTCGACGTGGTCGCCCGTGAGGCACGCGTGCTCCGCTATCTGGACATGCCCATCCAGCATGCCTCCGATGTCGTGCTGGCGCGAATGCGCCGGCCGGAACGCAGGGCCACCATCCGCGAGAAGGTCGCCCGCTTTCGCGACGCAGTGCCCGGGCTGGCGATCCGCACGACGTGCATCGTGGGCTTCCCGGGCGAGACCGATCACGACTTCTCCCAGCTTCTCGGTTTTCTGGAGGAGATGCAGTTCGAGCGCGTGGGCGCCTTCACGTATTCGGCGCAGGACGGCACGCGAGCAGCGGAACTCGTTGATGACGTGCCCGACCATCTCAAGCGCGAGCGACTCGAACGCCTCACTGAGCTGCAGCGCTCCATTACGACCGTGCGGTATGAAGAGCGTGTAGGCGCGCGCGTGCGGGCCCTCGTGGAACGGAGCGCCGGCGGGGAGGGCGGGGAGGGCGGGGAGCGCGGCGGGCCCGCTGCGGCGAGTGCCCGGCTCCCCTGGCAGGCGGACGACATTGACGGCGTGACCTGGCTGGATGCCGACGCGCGGGGCGGGGCATTCGTGGACGTTGAAGTGACGGAGGTCGTGGATGACTACGACTTTCGCGCGCGCGTGCTCGGCGTCGTGAGCGAGCCTGCCACGCCCGCGCGGCCCCAGCGCTCGCGCGAGCTGCCGCTCGCGAGTATGGGGAGCTTCGGACGTTGAGATCGAGCGCGCGCCGACCGGCAGTCGGCCGCCGCAGGATCCCGCTCGCGCTGTTCGTACTGTCACTCTCGGCCGCCTGCGTGACCCGGCGTGTCCGCCAGGACGAGCGGCCACCCGTGGTCATCGCCCCACCGCGACCGCGGGCGGATACCACGAAGCCGCCAGAGCCTGACATTCCCGGCGAACCGGCCCCACGGCTCCGCGTCGACGGTGTGCGCGACGTGCGTGTGGCGCTGGCGACGGCCGCGCAGGCGGCGGTGGTCTCGGCAAGCGGGCCGTGGCGGCTGCTCGACGCACGCCAGGCCGTCCTTGTGCGCGCGAACGCGGGCGATGGATGGACCGTGGAGCGGCGTGGGCGGCAGCTGCGTGCGACGCGCGCCGGGAGCGGCGCCACGCCGTGGACCGCCACACCGCTCACGCTCCGTCCCGTCCGTGACGACGCGTTCGGCCAGTTCGCTGGCCATCGCTATCGCGGCGCGGTGCGGGTGGTG
>DASZZO010000241.1:0-35529 GCA_035544915.1 Gemmatimonadaceae bacterium
GAATGTCGTGATCGACAAGAAGTTCGGCGCCCCGACCATCACCAAGGACGGCGTGACCGTCGCCAAGGAGATCGAGCTGTCGGATCCCGTCGAGAACATGGGCGCGCAGATGGTGAAGGAAGTGGCCACCAAGACCTCCGATAGCGCCGGCGACGGTACCACGACGGCCACGGTGCTCGCGCAGGCGATCTTCCGCGAAGGGCTCAAGAACGTCACCGCCGGCGCGAATCCGATGGCCATCAAGCGTGGCATTGAGAAGGCCGTGCAGACGGTGGTCGAGGAGCTCAAGAAGATCTCGGTGCCCACCAGCGGCAAGAAGGAAATCGCCCAGGTTGGCTTCATCTCGGCCAACAGCGACAAGGAGATCGGCGACCTGATTGCCGACGCCATGGAGAAGGTCGGCAAGGACGGCGTGATCACCGTTGAGGAGGCGAAGGGCCTGGAGACGACGCTGGAGACAGTCGAGGGCATGCAGTTCGACCGCGGCTACCTCTCGCCGTATTTCATCACGGATCCCGAACAGATGGAAGCCGTGCTCGAGGATGCCTACATCCTCATCCACGACAAGAAGATCTCGTCGATGAAGGACCTGCTCCCGGTGCTCGAGAAGGTTGCCCAGACTGGCAAGCCGCTGCTGATCATCGCCGAGGACATCGAGGGCGAGGCGCTGGCGACGGTGGTCGTCAACAAGCTGCGCGGTACCCTCAAGGTCTGCGCCGTGAAGGCGCCGGGCTTTGGCGACCGCCGCAAGGCGATGCTCGACGACATTGCGGTGCTCACCAAGGGCAACGTGATTTCCGAGGAAGTGGGCTTCAAGCTCGAGAACGCGGTCCTCACCGACCTTGGCCGCGCCAAGCGGATCGTGGTCGACAAGGACAACACGACCCTGATTGACGGCTCGGGCGAGTCGGACAAGATCAAGGGCCGCATCAAGGAGATCGAAGTCGCCATCGAGAAGTCCACGAGCGACTATGACAAGGAGAAGCTCCAGGAGCGCAAGGCGAAGCTCGCCGGCGGCGTCGCGGTGATCAACGTCGGCGCGTCGACCGAGAGCGAGATGAAGGAGAAGAAGGCGCGCGTGGAAGACGCCCTGCACGCAACCCGCGCAGCGGTGGAAGAGGGAATCGTCCCTGGCGGCGGCGTGGCGTTCATTCGCGCGCAACCTGCGCTCAAGGCACTGAAGCTCGACGAAGATGCGCAGATCGGTGTGGACATCGTTCGCCGCGCCATCGAGGAACCCCTCCGCATGATTGTGCACAACGCGGGCGGCGAAGGGTCGATCGTGGTGGAGAAGGTGCGCGCGTCGAAGGACAAGAACTTCGGGTACAACGCGCTCAACGATACCTACGAGGACCTGGTTGTTGCGGGCGTGATCGACCCGACCAAAGTGACGAGGCTCGCGCTGCAGAACGCGGCGTCCATCGCGGCGTTGCTGCTCACGACCGAGGCGTTGATTGTGGAGAAGAAGGAGGAGAAGGCTCCAGCGATGCCGGCCGGTGGTGGAATGGGCGGGATGTACTAGGACTGGGGATACGGAGGTCGCGAACAGCGGAATTCGTCGAACCACGAATACGAATGAAAGACGCGGGAGGCCGGAACACCGGCCTCCCGCGTTCTTGTCGAGAACCCTCTAGTTCGGCATTGGTTTGTCACGGCGTGCGCCGTCGAGTAACGGCCCTGCGGCACGACGACTCGAGCCCCGGAGTCGCACGCGGTCACCAGTCCGGTGTAGATTTGCGGCAGGAGATATACCGTGATGCCTTCTCCCGCAGTGAAATGGCTTGCGATTGCGGCCATCGTCGGTACCGGCCTCATACATATAGTAGAGGCGCAGCCGTCGTTTGCTGACGCCATTTACAAGGGCATCCTCTTTGTCGCCAACGGCCTGGGCGCGCTCGTGGCGGCGATTGGCATCTACAGGAACCAGCACGCGCTGGGTTGGGTGCTGGGGCTGCTTGTAGCCGGCGGCGCCCTGGCCGGATACGTCGCGAGCCGGACCGTAGGCCTACCGGGGCTCAAGCCGGAACCCGGGAACTGGCTCGAGCCCATGGGCGTTGCCTCGCTCGTGTGCGAAGGATTATTCATCGTACTGTTCATCGCCTCCTCGCGTGTGCAAACCCGCTCGTCTCCCTGACCCGGCCGTTTTTTTATTGCCTGCGTGACTGACTGACCGATGGTTGATCTGCAAGAGCAATTCGGCCCGATCGACATCTATTTGTTCGATCAGCTCCTGCGGGGCCGCATTGTCCCGGGCATGCGCGTACTCGATGCCGGGTGCGGAGCAGGACGCAATCTTGTGTATCTCCTGCGAGCCGGGTTCGAGGTGTTTGGCGCGGACAAGGATTCTGTCGCAATCGAAGTAACCCGTCGTCTCGCGACAACGCTGGCCCCGGCTTTTCCTGTGGACAACTTTCGCGCGGAGCCGGTGGAGGCGATGACCTTTCCCGATGCGTTTGCGGATGTTGTGCTCAGCAGCGCGGTCCTCCATTTTGCCCGCGACGATGAGCAGTTCGAGGCGATGCTGCTCGGCACGTGGAGGGTGCTCAAGCCCGGCGGACTGCTCTTCTGCCGTCTCGCCTCCACCATCGGCATGGAGCCGCGAATGCGCCGAGTTGCCGGGCGGCGATTCAAGCTGCCCGATGGAACCGAGCGCTACCTCGTCGATGAGGCTCAGCTCACCGAGCTCACCAGGAACCTCGGCGGCGATCTGCTCGATCCGCTCAAGACGACAGTGGTGCAGAATCAGCGCTGCATGACGACGTGGGTGGTGCGCAAACGTCTCTTGCGTGACCGCGCCTGACGGGTCAGCGCCCGATGGACTTCACTGGGTCGAGACGGGCCGCGCGCACGGCGGGCAGGAATGCCGCCACGCCGCCGATCGCGAGGAGCAAAGCGCCGGCGCCCCCGAGCATGAGGGGCGAGGGCGATTCGACTCCCGAGAGAGCGTGACGGGCAACACGACCCAGCACGAGCGCGCCTGCAAGCCCGACCGCTACACCCAGAACGACCACTACCAGGCCTGCCCTGAGCACGAGAGCCATTGCCGCGCTGGGGGGAGCGCCGAGCGCCATGCGGATGCCAAGCTCACGCTTTTGTTCAGCGACGAACTGCGACATCACGCTCCAGAGGCCGATTGCGGCGAGCACGGTTCCAAGAACCGCAAAGGCCACGATGAGCGTGGCGCGCATGCGTGGAACAGCCAGGCCAGCCGCAGCCACTGCCTCCATGTCCTGCACGCGCGTGACGGACTGCACCGGGTCGACGGTGGCGACCTGCGCGCGAATGGCCGCGATGAGCGCCGGGGCGGGCTGACGGCTCCGAACCACGAAATACATCGGCGGCAGGCGCACCCACATCTGCGGTCCGGGAACGTAGACCTCCGGCTGCGGCACGGGCTCCAGCCATGCTTGCCGCACGTCCGATACCACCCCGACAATCTCGCGGGGCACGGGCTGGCTGCCGAGAAAGATTCGCTGCCCCACCGCGCCGCCGCTGCCAAAGAAGCGGCGGGCAAGTGTCTCATTGACCACGGCCACACTGGGGCCGTCCCTGGAATCCGTCGAGGTGAAGCCGCGCCCACTCCGCAGCCCGACTCCCAGCGCGCCATGATAGCCGGTGGAGATGATGCGAAACTGCGCGTGCGGCCATTCGTCTGGCTTTCGCGCGTGCTCCACCTCGGGAATGAACGCGATGGTCTGGTCGTCCCCAACGGGCATCGCCTGCGAAGCGCCGACGGCGGTCACACCGGGCGAGGCCGCGATAAGTTCCTCAATACGCCGGTACAGTTCGAGGCGCGAATCCGGGGTGGCGTACTTGATGGCGGACGGCGCAATCTGGAAGGACGTCAGGCCCGCGGCGTCGAACCCCCGGTCCATCTGCTGAATCTTGAGAAGAGCGGCGGCCTGCTGCAGCGCGCCGGCAAGCAATGCATACGACACCGCCACCTGCGCAACGACGAGCACTCGCCGCCACCGCGATGCGCCGCGTCCGGACGTCGCGCGGCGTGAGCCGGCCGCGACGAGCGAGCTGTGCTGCTCGGCGGTTGCCTGCAGGGCAGGCCCGGTGCCTGCGATGAGCACGGCGAGCGTGCCGAGCACGGCTGCCACGAGGTATACGGTGGCATCGAATGAGAACGGAACGCTCGTCGCGAGCACCTGGCCCGCGAGTGAAGCGAGCCAGAACCGAATGCCCACTGCGACGCTGAGGCCGAGGGCAACGGCTCCTGCCGCGAGCAGCGCGCACTCGGCCAGCAGGTGCAGCACGAGCTGCCTGCGCGTGCCGCCCATGGCGGTGCGGATGTCCAGTTCCTGGCGGCGATCGAGATAGCGCGCGAGCAGCACGTTGCCGGCATTGGCACAGGCAATGAGAAAGACGAGCGTCCCGGCGAGCCACAAGAAGACGAGACTGTCGCGCACCTTGCCGAAGAGGTACGTCGAGAGCGGATCGACCGCCGCATCAAACGTGGCGTCGCGGAGGGCGCCGGAGGTCGCGCGATACTCCATCACCACCCGTTGCAGGTCGGCCTGTGCTGCGGCGGGAGTCACGCCGGGCTTGAGGCGGCCGATGACGCGCAGGTAGGCCGACCCGCGTTCCACCTGTTCCGGGGGAACGAAGTCGGGCTCGTAGATGCGCGGCATCAGGACTTGCACGTCCTGAAGCGGCGGTGCAAAGCGGGCAGGGACGACTCCAACGACCGGCTCGGCCGCGCCATTGATGGTCATGGATTTCCCGATGATGTTCTCGACGCCGCCAAACTGGGCTCGCCAGAGACGTTCGTCGATGATCACCGCATGCGGTCCACCACGCGTTTGTTCCTCGGCGGTGAAGCCGCGCCCGCGTATGGGCGCGACTTCGAGCGTACGGAAAAAATCCGGCGACACACGCGCCCCGCTCACGCTGATCGACACCGGGCCATCAGTGACAAAGAAGTCCTGCTTGGCAAAGGCAGCGAATCCCGTGAACGCCCGCGCGAGCACGTTGTACGCCTCGAGCCTCGGCAGGGCGACGAGGATCTGGGTGAGGTTCTGCTTCGGCATGGACGAGGTGACCTGCACGAGCTCCTGCTCGCGAGCGTAGGGAACCGAGTGCACGAGCACGCCACGCACGACCGAGAGCATTGCGGTGCTCGCCCCAATTCCGAGCGCGAGAATGAGGACCACCGTCGCGGTAACCACCGGCTGCCGGCGGAGCGAGCGCATCGCGCCAGCGAACCCAATGCGTACGTCGTGCGCGAGTGTTCCGGACGCGGAGCTCGAACTCATGCGGGCCATGGTGTGCGGGAACACCTGGGCAGGACCTTTGCTGCCCGAGAGGGTGCAGCCTCAGGAAAGATACGCCCGGCCCCTCCCAACCCGCGACTCCACCGGCTCCCAGGACTCTCAAACACTCAACACAAAGCTCTCGACTTCCGAACTCTCAACTCTCAACTCTAGACTCTCGACTGTCCCAAACCCATATTCGCCCCTCTCCCGCCTGGATCGCATCCATCGACATCCTCACCGGCCGTGTAGCCATCGTCACCGGCGCCGCGCGCGGCTTGGGACGCGCAGCCGCCGTGCGGATGCATGAGTGCGGGGCATCCATCGCGGTGAATGTCCGCGATAGCGAACGAGCCCACGCACTGGCCGCGTCGATTGGAGAGCGGGCACTGGCGGTGCCCGGGGACATCGCGGAGGCGGGCGTTCCCGATGCGATCGTGCGCCACACGCTTGATCGCTTCGGCCGCGTCGACATCCTGGTGAACAATGCAGCCCTGGCACGGTCGACGCGCTTTCCCGAGCTCTCGGCTACCGAGTGGCGCGAGACACTGGAGACGAATCTCACGGTGCCGTTTCTCTTCACCCAGGCGGTGCTTCCCACCATGCGAGCGCAGCAGTATGGCCGCATCGTGAACATCTCGTCGTCCGCCGGCAGGACGGTGAGCACGCTCGGCGGTGCACATTACACCGCGTCGAAGGCCGGCCTGCTTGGACTCACGCGAGCCGCCGCGAAGGAGCTGGGAAGATTCGGGATCACCGTCAACGCCGTCTGTCCTGGAATGATCGACACGGAACTGACCCATGAGCACGCGTCCTCCGGGTTGCTCGAGCGCCTGGCTGCGGACTACCCGGTGCCGCGCCTCGGGACAGCACGCGAAGTGGCCGACCTCATCTGCTTCGTCGCCTCCGAGGCGGCGGGATACATCACCGGCGCGTCGCTCGATGTGAATGGCGGCGACCTGATGATGTAGGCCGACCCTGCCCATGGCACCTCGATGAAAGAAAGCACCCGGGTCCTCATGTCCCTCGCCGCGGCCGTGGGCGGAGGGGCACTGATCGGCGCGTCGGGGAGCGAGCCCTTGGTGCGCGCGGCCGACTTCATCGCGCCGGTGGGGACGCTGTGGGTGAACGCCATCCGCATGACCGTGATTCCTTTGGTGGTGTCGCTGCTGATCACCGGCGTCGCGTCCGCCGCGGACCTGAAGGCGATAGGGCGGCTTGGCGGAAGGACGCTGCTCGTGTTCGTCGTGCTGCTTGCTGGCGTCGCGGCGGTTGTCATGCCGGTGGCACCGTCCGTGTTCGCGCTCTTGCCGCGAGGCACGGCGCCGCCGGCGCTTCCGGCCGGCGCGGCCGAGGCAGCCGGCCAACTCAGCACGACCGGACAAGGTCAGACCTTTGGCGCATGGCTCACGTCGCTGATCCCCAGCAATCCCGTAGCGGCGGCTGCAACAGGAGCGATGGTGCCACTGATTCTGTTCACGCTGCTCCTGGCGCTGGCCATCGCACGCAGTCCTGCGCCGGCACGCGCAACGCTGCTGGGTTTCTTTCAGGCGCTCGGCGATGCGATGCTCACGATGGTGCGATGGGTCGTGGTGGTCGCCCCCATCGGGATTTTTGCGCTCGTGCTGCCCCTGGCGGCGCGCGCCGGAGCCGGGCTGGTGGGAGCGATTGGTTTCTATATAGTGGCCTATTCCGTCGCGAGCCTTCTGGTCACGGCGTTGCTTTATCCGGTGGTGGCGGTGGCGGCGCACATTCCGATGCGTCTCTTCGCGCGCGCCGCATTGCCGTCGCAACTCATCGCGTTCAGCTCCAGTTCATCCGTGGCGTCGCTGCCGGCCCTGGTGGAGAGTGCGGAACGGGGACTCGGCCTCTCGAGCAGAGTCAGCGGGTTCGTCCTGCCGCTTGCAGTGTCCACCTTCAAGCTGGCGTCGCCGGTGACCTGGACGGTGGGCGCACTGTTTGTCGGCTGGTTCTACAACATCCCCATCCACACGACACAACTGGCGACGATTGCGTTCGCGGCCGTCTTCCTCGCATTCGCCGCGCCGGGCGTTCCGCGCGGTGCGTTTCTCATGTTGACGCCACTATTTCTGACGATCGGCCTGCCGGCCGAGGGCATCGGGATTCTCATCGCGGTGGATGCGATTCCCGATGTGTTCTCCACGGTGCTGAATGTTACGGGCGACCTGGCGGCGGCGGCGATTGTGGAGAAGAGCAGTCGAGAGTTGAGCGTCGAGAGTTGAGGGTCGTAGAGTTGAGCGTCGAGAGTTGAGCGTTGGGGGGTCGACGGCCCTTCTCACTCCGCGCGCAGCGCGATGTTGGGATCCGTGCGCGCGGCCCGCTGGGCGGGCGCCAGGCAGGCAATCACCGTGACGAGCAAGAGCACCAACGCGACCGTGCCGTATGTCACGGGATCGCGCGGTGAGACGGAAAAGAGGAGTGGTGCAAGCCAGCGGCCCGCAAGGAGTGCGGTAACGACGCCCAGTGCGATGGCGCCCAGCGAGATCCCAAGCCCTTCGCGGAGCACGAGGGTGACGACATCCCGCGGCCGCGCACCGAGTGCCACGCGCACGCCGATCTCACGCGACCGCTGCGCCACACCATAGGCGAGGACGCTGTAGAGCCCAACCGCCGCGACGAGAAGCGCAAGCCCGCCAAACATGGTGAACATCGTCGCGCCAAGTTGCCAGGGCAGCGTCACCGGCTCCAGAATCTGCGAGAGGGGGGTGACGGTTACGTACGACACGCCAGGCATCTCCCGCTGCAATGCGCGGCGAATGGTTTCGGCCGATGCACCACCCCGCGCGCTTGTGCGCACGTAGACGCCGAACGTCGCATCGGCCTGCGCCGCCGCGAGATAGTACTCCAGGCCGGGATCGTCTCGCAGGCTGAATTGCTTGATGTCTTCGGCGATTCCAACCACATGGTTGCACGGCATCGTGTCGGCGCTGACTTTCACGCACTTCCCTATGGCCTCCTGGGCGGGCCACAGGGTTGCCGCCATCATCCGGCTCACCACGACCGCCCGGGGCGCGCCCGGCCGGTCCTCGTCGGTGATCCCTCGGCCGTGAAGGATGCGTGTCCCCGCGGTTGCGAAGTAGCCTGGTGAAACGGACTGCTGAACGAACGATCCGAGCTTGTTCACCGAATCCCGACCGGGAATGAAAATGTTGTCTTCGTTGTCCCAATAGAACGGCACGCTTTCAGTTCGGCTCGCGCCATCGACGCCCGGGATGACCCTGGCGGCCCCGGTCAGCCGCTCGTGCAGTCGCGAGGTCTCGGCGGCAGAGAGCACGACGCCGCGCATGACCGGCGCCACGAATGAGAGGCGGTCAGCATCGAAGCCCAGGCGAACGTCGCGCACGTTGTGCAGGCTACGCATGAAGAGTCCCGCACCTACGAGCAGCAGAGTCGACAGCGCACCCTGCATCACGAGCAATCCGAGCTGCACCGGGGAGCGATGCGACGCGCCGTCACGCGCCCCACCGTGCAGCATGGTCGTGACATCGAGTCGCACCGCCTGAAGGGCGGGCGCGAGCCCCGTCACGAAACCGGCAGCCGCGGCGGCGAGCGAGGTGAAAAGGAGCAGTCTGGAGTCGATGACGGAGCCGGGAGTCGTGAGGTCCGGGAGCAATACGGAGCCGAGCAGGCCGGCACCCCAGCGCGCGAGGGCGAGGCCCCCGGCGGCGCCGAGGGCCGCAAGGAGCGTGCTCTCTACGAGCAACTGCGAGAACAGGCGGGTGCGGCTTATGCCCAGCGCCAGGCGGACGGCGATCTCCCGCCTCCGCCTCACTGCGCGCGCAAGCAGGAGATTGCCGACGTTGGCACATGCGATGATCAGGACGATGGCCGAAACGCCGATGAGCCAGAGAGCGACCTTCGAGTTGGTGCCCTGGTTGGGGCCCCGCTCGGTGAGGATGGACCCAACAATGGCACGCGGGCGCGCAACATCAGCGGGAGGCAAGTGGTGTTGCTCGGCGGCCTGCAGGGCGTAGCTGCGCTTGAATGCGGCGGTGAGATCGCTCGTGGACGCGTCAATGCTCACGCCCTCCTTCCGGCGCGCGAATATCTGGAGCCAGTTGAATCCATAACCCTGCCGCCAGCTAGGGCGCCCGGGTCCGAATGGGCCGTGAAAGTTGTCGGCGCCGCTGGAGAGGGGAATGAACGCAGCGGGCGCCGTCTGTTCGAGGCCCCAGAATCCGCGCGGCGCAACGCCGATGATGGTGTAGTCAACCCTCCCGATGCGCACCCGGGTTCCAAGCACGTCGCGGCGGCCGCCGAAGGTCGCTTGCCAGAACGGCCAGCTCAGCACCGCCACCGGCTCGCCCGCAGGCGGCGAATCTTCCACCGCGGTGAAGAGACGTCCCGCTACCGGCGTCACGTCGAATACCTGCCAGAAGCTGGCCGTCGCCATGGTCACCCGCATTTCGTTCGCGTTGTCCCGGCCAACGGCCATTCTCGGCGTCCAGAAGGCGGCCATCGACGCGAACGCCGAGGTCCCGTTGACCACGTCGAGGTACCGCTGGTAGGAGACGTTCGCGGCAGCGAACTCCCTGCCATTGTCGGTGCGGGCGAAATAGAGCCGATGCACATGGTCGGGGTTCGGCAGCAGGGCGGGCGGGCGGAAGAGCAGCCGATCGACGATGCCGAAAATGGTGGTGTTGGCGCCGATGCCGAGCGCGAGGGTCAGGATCACTGCCGCGGCAAAACCGGGCTGTCGGCGCAGCATTCGGAGGGCGAATCGGAGATCGTGCAGGATGTTTCTCCACTGTTCCACGCGACGGCCCTCGGCGACGCGGGCGCGGTCAATTGTCTCCAGCCGGTGCCGGGTGCGGCCCACATCGCCAAAGCGTCGTTCGGCCTCGAGACGGGCGTCGGCCGCGGTCATGCCGCTCGCCACCAAGTCGGCCACGGCCATCTCGAAATGGAACGCGAGTTCGTCGCGCACTGAGCGGTCCACATCGCGGTCGCCGCGGTCGAGCCGGAAGAGCCGCCGAAAACCGTCACGCCCCGGCATCTCTCCTCCTCAGGCGGTCTGAAGCACGCGCGTCACCGCGGCGACGTAGCGTGTCCACCGCGCGGTCTCCGCGCGCAACTGCCGGCGACCCGCGGCCGAGAGCCTGTAGAACTTGGCCTGTCGGTTGTTTTCCGAGAGACCCCATTCGGCGGACAGCCAGCCTCGGCGTTCCATGCGATGAAGGGCCGTGTAGAGGGCGCCCTCCTCGATCTGCAGATCGTCGGCGGTGGTGGCGCCCACCCAGCGGGCCACTCCGTAGCCGTGCATCGGTCCCCATGCGAGTGCCTTGAGGACCAGCAGGTCAAGCGTGCCTTGTACCAGGTCGAGATCGGACTCCGCCACGGCGTTCCCCTGAACGTTTGATGGGAACATATGCGGGACGAGGGAACTGTCAATGCGGACGCGAATCGAGAGATCGGGCTCGAGCGTCTGAACCCTCGACCGCTACCGTCTGGGATCTCCCCTCACAGTGAACGCTTCCACGTAGCTCCGTCCGTTCACCGTCAGCCGCGCTGAGAAGGAGCCAGTGAGCGGGGTCGCTTCGCCGCCACCGGGGCCGCCGCCGCGGCCGCCCCGTTCACCGCCGCTCGCGACCGGCGTCCACACGACGCGATGCATTCCGGCCGCACCGGAGAACGGCTCGGGCGTCGAGCGCCAGAGCGGCGAGACGTTGGGCATTCCGCCGCCGCCGCGTCCGCCAGGTTGGGGGGGCTGGCTGATTGCATCGCTGGAGAACGTGTGAACGACCGAGCCGCTCGCGTCAAGAACCTCTAGCGTCACCGGAGCGGACGCGGACTCCCTCAGGTAGTAGTCGATTACGGCCCCGTTGGGCGCGTTTGGTGCCTGGGGTTCGTCTTTCTGCACGGGAGTGCCGTTGTCGCTGCCCTGAATCACATTGATGGCGTCGGCTGGCTTGAAGAGATGGGCGCCGGCCGTGAGCGCCGCGTCGGTCACCTGCCGCAGCGGGCTGATGTCGTCGATCACCCAGAAGCCGCGGCCGTGCGTCGCCACTATCAGGTCATTGCCGTAGACTTCGAAATCGCGCACGGAGGTGACCGGCAGGTTGAGCTGCAATGGCTGCCAGCTATCGCCGTCATCGAACGAGACGAACGCGCCGCGCTCGGTGCCCGCAAAGAGCAGTCCCTGCCGCACGAGATCTTCCTTCACGACGTGCACGTATACGCCGGCCGGGAGCCCGGTCGTGATTTTGTGCCACGTCCTGCCCATGTCGCGCGTGCGGTAGATGTACAGCTCGAAGTCCTGGAGCTGATGCCGGTCTACGCTGGCCCATGCCGTACTGAAATCAAAATGCGAAGCCTCCACGGACGTCACACGGCTCCATGCCGTGAACGGCGGTGGCGTCACGTTCTGCCAGCTCTTTCCGTCGTTGGTCGTTATGTGGACGAGACCATCGTCGGTGCCCACCCAGACCATGGGCAGGAGGAGCGGCGACGGTGCAACCGCATAGATGACGCCGCGCCTGCCGTTGCGATCCGTGTCAGCGGTAGCAGCCGCGTCGAGCGTCGGCGGCACGCCCGGATCAGGCCGCGTGAGATCCGGGCTGATCCGCGCCCAGCTCCTTGCCCCATCGGTGGTCTTGAACAGGAACTGGTTCGCGTAATAGAGCGCCTTGGGATCGGCTCGCGAAAACACGAGTGGCTGCGTCCAGTCGTACCGTGCCTGCTCCGGCGCTTGCGGCGCGGTCGTCCCCGGTATTGGCGCGTTGAGAGCAAGATCGTACCGCTCGCCCGTGCCGCCAAAAATGATTCCCGGATGCAGCGGGTCCCCCGCCGTGAAGCCGCTCTCGCCACCGGCACCGATTGGCTCCCAGTCGCGCATCGAGATCTCCGCGAACCTGCCGCGCGAGCATACCGCCACGGCACCGGAATCCTGCTGGGCGCCTGTCACCCAATACGGAAAGCGAAAGTCCACGGACACGTGATAGATCTGAGCCGTCGGCTGGTTGAGCCACGAACTCCACGTGACTTCTTTCGGATCGTCAGCTCTGGCATTGCGTGTGACGATGGCGCCCTGGTCGCTTGCGACGATCATCGTGTTGGAGTCGTCCGGCGAAACCCACGGCTGATGGTAGTCATCGCCGCCCGGTGAGCCCCGGAGAACGACCCATGTCTTGCCCCCGTCCTTCGATCGGTGAACCGCGACATTGGGCACGTAGACGATATCGGCGTCGTTTGGATCGACAGTGACTTTCTCGAAGTACCATCCGCGGCCCCAGAGTGCGGTATCGGTCGACAATCTCGCCCATGTTGCGCCTCCGTCGTCCGACCGGAAGAAACCGCCTTGCCTGGGAACGGGCGGAGTGCCCCCACGTCCACCGCCCGGCGAGCCGGCCGGCGCGGGTGAGGGCGAAGCCGCGCCGGGTTCAGGCAGCTGGCAGTCGACCACCGCGTACACTCGCCTCGGGTTGCTCGGCGCAATCGCGATGCCACACCGCCCGATTCCCTCCTTGGGAAGGCCAGCGGATAGCTGCTTCCACGTCGTGCCGCCGTCGGTGGACTTGAAGATGCCGCCGCCGGGACCGTTCGACGGTTGGTATGTGTACCATGGCGGACGTCGCGTATTCCAGAGACATGCGAACACGATCTGCGAGTTGGTCGGATCGATGGCGACGTCAACGGCGCCGACGCTTGTATCCCTGAACAGGACCTTCTGCCAGCTCCGGCCGCCGTCCGTTGAACGAAACACCCCGCGATCTGCGCTCGATGAGTAGAGCTGGCCGATCGCGGCGACGAAAAGAATGTCCGCGTTCCCGGGATCGATGGCGATCTTGCCAATGTGCTGCGTATCGTCGAGTCCCACGTGCGCCCAGCTCCTGCCGGCATCGATCGACTTGTACACGCCATTGCCGAATCCCGCCGAATCGCGCAGCGTCGATTCACCAGTCCCCACGTAGACGACATCAGGCGCGGATGGAGCGACGGCAATGGCCCCGATGGAAGCCACCGGCTGCGCGTCGAAGATCGGGCGCCACACGCGGCCGCCGTCAATCGACTTCCACACGCCGCCATTCACGGAGCCGAAATAGAACTCGTGTGGCCGGCCGGGCACGCCGGTTGCCGCGACCGTGCGCCCCCCGCGGAACGGCCCGAGCAGGCGCCAGCGAAAACTCCAGCCGGGAGTGGCGAGCTTCTGCGCGCGCGGTCCCTGGGGCAGGCCGCTACCTTCCGCCCTGACCGACGACGAATCGTGTGACCCATCTTCGACGAGCATTTCGCTGAACCAGGGGCCCGCCGCAGACAGCGCAGCGCCGACCCGACCGGCGCGAAGCAGGAAGTCGCGTCGGGATTGCGGGCCGCTCATGGGCGCACGACCGTCCATTCCGCGAGGTCGGACCACCAGGCGTTCGGGTGCAATGTGCCGGTCCTGAGCCGTTTGTTCACGCCGGCCATCGCCACGGGCTCGTACAGCCAGATGGCGGCGGCATCGTCGATGATGATCTGGTAGGCAGCGCGGTAGTGCGCCCGCGCGGTCCGCACGTCGATCGAATTGACCGCGCTGTCCACCTGCGCGTCGAATCCCGGGTTCGCGTACCAACTATAGTTGGGACCGGTGCCCTTGCGGATGCCCGCACTCGACCATGAATCGCGCACGCCGCTCGGACTCTCGCTCGGGTGGATTCCATCCACCAGCGCGTCGAAGTCGTGCTTGTGGAGACGCGCGATGAAGGCAGTGAAGTCGAGCGCCTCGATGTTCACCTTGACGCCCAGCTGGCGCAACTGTTCCTGTAGCAGCACGGCGAGGCGTCCACGATTACGGCTCGAGGATGGCACGAGCACCGTGAATGCCAACGGCCGGCCGTTTCTCGCGCGCCGGCTGTCGGGGCCCGCGCGCCAGCCGAGCGAGTCGAGCGCGCGGGCCGCGGCCGGGCGGTCAAAGGGCAGCTGCGCCAGCGTCGTGTCGCTCGACCATTGTGCGCGCACGAAGGGGCCGATTCCCACGAGCGCGAGCGAATCGAAGACGCTGTGCACCATTTCCCGGCGGTCGAGCGCCATCGTGAGCGCGCGCCGGAGCGCGCGATCGCCGAATAGGGGGTGTGGCCGGGCGGTCGCGCCGTCGCGGAGATTGAGGCGCACGAACCCGTAGTCGAATGCCCCGTATGGCACGACGCGCAGATCGGAGTGCTTCGCCGCGTCGGCGGCGACGTCGGGCGTCAGCTGTTCGAGAAAATCGGCCTCACCAGCGAGGAACTTCCGGCTGGCCGCCGCCATGTCCGGGGAAACGGTATAAATGATGCGATCGATTTTCGCCCGGCCGCGATAGAAGCTGTCCACCGCTGCGATCTCAATGCGTTCCTGCGGCTGCCAGCGCACCAGGCGGAACGGGCCGCTGCCCACGGGCTGCCGTCCGAAAGCAGACGTTCCGAGCGAATCGCGCGGCGTCTTGCCCAGCAGATGTTCGGGGAGCGGCACAAGCGTCGTGACGAGTATGTAGAAGTGTTCGGGCGACCGGCCCTTGAACCACGCGATCGCAGTGAGCGAGTCGGCGACGCTGATGGAGTCGAGCGCGAGTCTCAGGTCGCCACCGCCCGAGGCGCCCACCACCGTGTCGGTGTAGACGGAGAATGCGAAGCGCACGTCCGACGCGCGCACTGGCCGGCCGTCGTGCCAGCGCGCGCGCGGATTGAGATGAAACGTCACCTGGAGCGAATCGGGCGACCATTCCCAACGTTGCGCAAGGCGGGGGCGGAAGCCGCCGTCGCCGATCGTGTTCAGTTGGGGGCCGATATCGGCGAGTTTGTCGAACAGTGCGTCCGCCACCGCCTTGCCAACGAGCGTGCGACCGACTGGAGGAAGCAGGTTGTCCGCGTCAGCGGCCCTGGCGATGATGAGCGAGCGGCCGTGCGACGATGCGTCGCCTGCACATGCACTGCCCGCGAACACGACAAGAACGAGCGATGCAAGTGCGCGACGTGCCATGTAGAGAGAACCTACCGTCAGGTACTGACGCCGGAAAGCGGCGCGCCTTTGCGTGATTCTCCGACTACGCGATCGCCTGACCGTACCATTCGGTGTTGGGCGCCTTCATCGGGGTTCCGGGCGAGGCACCCGCTCCCTCCGCTCCTTGAGGCGCCGCTGCAGGAGCTGGCCGGCCGACGCTTCGAGCGCCTCGCGATTCAGGAGGGAGATCCCCCCCGTCGTCAGGGCGATCAGCTTCTGGGCGGCGAGTGAACTGATGGTGCGGGACACCGTCTCGCGGCTGGAACCCACCATCTGGGCAATGACTTGATGCGTTGGCGGGCTGGGAATGTGGTCGCCACCGTGCTGCGCAGCCATCTCGAGAAACAGGTGTGACACGCGGCCGGCCACGTCGAGAAGGATGAGTCCGCCGATCTTGTGGTCCGCCTCGCGAAGGCGGCTGCAGAGTGCCCTGAGGAGTCCGAACGACATGCCCGGGATCTCGGAGATGCACCGCCGGAAGTCGTCCCGGTGCAGCGCGAGGAGACTGGTGTCCTCCATGGCGATTGCGCTCGACGCGTAAGGCTCCTCGTCCATGAGCGCCATTTCGCCGAAGAAATCGCCTGGCCGCATGACCTCGAGAATGACCTCTCGTCCGTCTTCGGCGATGAGCATGAGCTTGACCTGGCCCGAGACGACCACATAGAACGCCTCGACTGGGTCGTTTGCGAACAGGATCACCTTGTTCTTGGTGAAGTCCCGCTGCTGGAGGAGGGGAGCGAGCAGCTCCAGATCGCCCTCCCGCAGTTGCGAGAAAAGCGGCACCTGTCGAAGCGTACTGGTCAGTGTCATGCCTCCATACTAGTCAAAACCGCATTGATTGCGAGTGTAAGGACCGTATTCTCGGGCGCCCCCTCCACTGCGGGCGCGCGCCGATGACCATGACATGTCCCGTCGCGATGGGATGAAGATCGTCGGGGCCGCGAGTGCGAGGGGCCGTTTCTGGCGCACGGCGCCGGACCCGGCCGACACGACGTCGCGTGCGGAGATCCTCCCGCTGACCTCGACGAGCGAGGTCTACGTTCCGCGGCGCGGTCGCGCGTTCACCAAATTCAGTTTCGACTTTCCGGAACCGCCGGTACCGTATGAGGGCCTTCGTTTCGGGTTCCTCGTATTCACGCGCGAGAACGCCTGCGCCCTGGGCGCGCGCAGGATGAGTGTTTCGGATGTGCCCGGAGCGCCGCATCAGTTGTGACGGATTCACGTGGGCGGGCGCGCAGGAGCAGGGGACTGGCCGCCTTGCGGAGCGTGAACTCCGCGGTGAGATGGTTCCTCCCAGAGAAGCTAGACGGTGGCCTTCTTCTGTTCGCCAACGTCAAAGTCATTTACACAAACATCTGCACACTACTATTTTTTCGCATTCCATCGTTAATACAGTGAGGGCTCTCTCTCTCTCTCTCTCTCTCTCTCTCTCTCGACGCGTTCGCTCACCTGACGACACTGGCAAGGCGCAAGGCCTCACCGAGCCGATCGCAGGCCCCGTGGCGAGGAGCCGGCGTTCGGCGTAGCAGAGCGTCGAGTAATGCGGTACCTTCCGGACCCCGAGCGCGCGACGTAGCTCAGCCCATTCGGCCAACCACGCGACCAGGCCGCGATAGTCCGTGCGCAAGAACTGCCGGAGCGTCAGGAGGGCGAAGAGCTGCGGCTGCGTGAAATCGTGGCGCGAGGATCGGCGCGCATCCATCGGCAACGCGGCCCGGCCGATCGTCAGTGCTTCTCGGACGAGCTGCACCGCCGACTTCGTCATGGCGCGCATCCGTCCCCCGGAGGATCTTTCCCCGAAGACGCCGACGCCGGCGCCGGCGCACATGCTCGCTTCGGTCATGGTTCGCACTGGATCTCGAGCCGGCAATTTCCGGCCTCATCAGTGCAAAGGAACCCCCGCTGTCAAATTTCAACATCTATTAGGAACAACGATGCGCATCGTTTATGGACTGGCCTTCTTCCTCCTTGCGACCCCGGGATTCGCTCAGCTGCGGCCCGGCCGCGGCAACCTGCAGATCCGTTGTGCTACCGGGTATCAGGTGTACGTCGATGGGAAGCTCGCCGGTGTCTGCAGCACGAAAACAGAAGGCTTCCTCGTGTCGAATCTCTCCCCGGGTGACCACATCGTCGAAGTGCGGAAAAGCGGCTATCTCCCCGGAAAGTTCGCCGTCATGATTCAACCGGGAACGACCACTGAGCTCAAGGTCGCGGCGCTGAAGTTGCGCCGCCGCATAAAGTACCGGGCGCAGGAAGAGCCTGTCGACATGACGGTCGCATCGCCGCCGATGTTTTCAGACGACACTGGGACCCCGGGCGACCGGAACGCAGAGCTGAATTTCATCTTCGATGGTGATGTATCTCACGACCGGAAGGTCTACGAGCTACCGCTGCTCGACTTCAACTATGGCATCGGGGAGAACTTGCAGCTCAAGTACCAAGTGCCCTGGGTGCTCGAACGGAGGATTGAGACCGATGCTGCCGGCAACGAGCGTCGAGTCAGCGCGCACGGCATTTCCAACTCAGTCGCCGGCGTGAAGTACCGCTTCTACGACAACGACGAGACCAAGCTCTCGTATGCGGTCTATCCGCAGGTCGAGTTCCGGAGTCCCGGCTCGAAAAGCGAGGAGGACGGCGGTGTTACCGCCAGTGGGACGACCTGGATCCTTCCGGTTCTGTTCACGAAAGAGTTTGACAGCTTTGCCGTCACCGGAAACGCAGGACTGGAGATATCAACCGGGAAAAGCGGCAGCGTCTTCAGCAGCGTCGGACTCGGCACGCGCCTCACGCCTCGTCTGGCGCTCCTCGGCGAGATCGCCGGACAGGACCTCAACCAAGCTGATTCGCGACGCCTTCTCCTGAACCTCGGTCTGCGCAAAAAACTCGATGATTATCAGACCATCGGTGTCGTGCTGGGGCACGATTTCCACGCCGCCGATGGACAGAAGCACTCCTATTTCCGCGTCAGCTACCAGAGAGATTTCGGCGAGAAGTAAGGGCAGGAATCAGGCGCGTCAGCTCTCACGAACACGCACCCAATACCGCGCCGAGACGAAGAAGAGGTATGCACATGAAGGCGACTATTTCGGCTTGACGTGCAGTAGCCTGAGCGCGGTGCCCAACTGGTCGATCTCGCGGCCATACGTCGCCCAGTCTCCTGCGCGTTGGGCGGCGATCGCACGATCGTAGTGTTGCTGGGCCTGCTGCAGGAGGCCGGCCGCGGGCCCGGTTGCGGCCGCCGAATCCGGAGCAATACCGGCGACCGTCGCCACGCGCGCCGGGGTTCCGCTGCCGAAGAGTGCCGACAGCCCTTCTTCCAGCGTCTCCGCCATCGCCACCCGGTTTTCGTGCGCAACCACCACGCGCTTGAGTTCCGGAATGGTCCCGCCCTCAGCGCGAAGGTATACCGGTTGCACGTATATCAGCGACTCCTTGATGGGTATCACCAGCAGCTCGCCGCGAATCACCTGCGAGCCCTTCTGGTCCCAGAGTGTGATCTGCCGGGATATGTCCGTGTCCTGGTTGATGCGGTTCGCGATCTGCTTCGGACCGTAAATCAGGCTCTGGTTCGGAAATCGGTAGACGATGAGTTTGCCGTAGTGGTCGCCATCCATTCGAGCCACCATCCATGCCGCGAGATTGTCCTTTCCGCGCGGCGTGAAAGGCGTCATGTAGATGAACTCCGGGCCTGCTTCACCGGGCAGCCGCAGAATGATGTGGCGCATGAATGGGTTCACATTCTGCGCAGGCTGTGCGACGGCGGGATACTGCCACTGGTCCTCCCGATGGTAGAAGGCATCGGGCTGCACCATGTGATACGTCGCGTGGAGCAACGTCTGGAGCCGGAACAGATCGCCCGGGTACCGCACGTGCCGGCGGACGTCTGGCGGCATGTCGGCGAGGGGCTTGAACAGCGCGCCGAAAATGGAGGCGTAGGTCCGCACGATGGGATCGGTGGGATCCGCAAGGTAGGCGTCCACAATTCCGTCATATGCGTCGATCACGACCTTGACGCAGTTACGCATGTAGTTCGTGCCGGACGCGGCCGGCTGTGAGTACGGATACTGGCTGCTCGATGTGTACGCGTCGAGAATCCATTTCAGTTCACCCGAGTCCGTCACCATCAGGTACGGCTCGGTGTCGAAATCCAGAAATGGCAGCGCCGTCTTCGCCCGGTCGAGGACGTTGCGGTGGTACAGGATGCGCGCGTCCTGGGAGATGTATGCGGAGAAGAGGATGTCGAGCGAACCGAATTGCCAGGCATAAAGTGCGCGGCGGAGGAACGAGCCAACCGGCACTCCGCCGCGGCCGGTGTAACTCGTATAGACGTTCTTTTCGCCCGCGGGGTAGTCGAACTCCGGCTGGCCCGTCTTGACGAACACGTAGCTGTTGGTGAGCTCCCCGTAATAGATCTGCGGGCGCGTAACCTTGATCGATATGGACGATACGGGCGGCACGTCCTTGATGAACAACACGGGCAGGCCCTCGGAGGTCACCTGATTCACCGGCGCCATCGTGATGCCCATGCCGTGGGTGAACGTCAGCCGTTCGTTGATGAAGTTGCGTGTGGGGAGTGAGGCCGGGTTGAGCTCGCGCGCCGAGAGATGCACCTGCCGGTACTTCCCGTCGATCGTGTACCGGTCGTCGTTCACGGAGAAAAAATCGTAGTACGTGCGAATTTCCTGGAGCTGGCCGAACGTCTGCTTGAGCAGGTCGCGTTCCCAGAGCCGCACGTTGTCGATGGTTGGTGCGTTCGCGCGAATGTCCGCCATGGTGAGCTGCACGTCACCCCCGAGATCACGCGTTTCGACGCTGTCGAGCCGCCATGCGCGGCGTGTGGCGGCAATGTGCCATTCGAGGTACGTCTTTTCGCGCGAGAGTTCGTTCGGCTTTACGACGAATTTCTGGAACGTGCCCGGCGCGAGCTCACGGAACACGAGGCCCACCCCGCCGTACAGAATGGCGGCGACGAATGCGAACCAGGGGAGCTTCCCCTGCAGAATGCCGTAGAGCACGAGTCCCGCCGCGACAATCGCCACCACCGCCGAGAACCGGATGCCGGGCAGCAGGACGTGCACGTCGGTGTAGCTCGCGCCAACCAGTGGCCCGGTGGTGGAATACAGAAGTTCCGCCGTACCCACGATCCAGAGACGAATCGCGAACAGGATGAACAGCACCATGAGCAACCCGCCGAGGTGACGCGTTGCGCGCGGGCCGGCTGATGCACGCCGCGGCGGAAGCACGAGGTCACCGCGTATCGCGTACAGCGCGGCCGCACCGACGAGCGAGATCCCCGTCAGCACAATGACAGTGCTGAGCACGGCGGACACGGCGGGAAGGCTGAAGAGGTAGAAGCCGATGTCTCGCCCGAACAGGGGGTCGGTGGCACCTACGGTCGCACCGTGGGCCGCCATCAGGAAGGTCATCCAGAGCGCGGAGGACGACGCGGCGGTCATGAGCGCCAGGAGCAGCGCACCAATGAGGAAGAGCCTCGGCAGCATGTGGCCGATGTCCACGCGAACGCCGCCCCCCCGGTCAACGAAAAGGGTGGGGAAGCCGGCGGAACCGCGGCGTGCCCACTTGATGTTGCCGTAGATGAACGCGAACGCGAATGCGCCGCCGATGAAAAACAGCAGCACCCGCCAGAGGAGCGAGGTGAAGAAGACGGGCTCGAAGTGAACCTCGCGGAACCAGAGCCAGTCACCAGCAAACGTGGCGAGCCAGGGGAAGACGACGAGCGTGATGAACGCCCCGGCCGCGACGCCCAATGCGAGGCGCCGCAGCGGACGCCGGAGCGGCGGACCAGCGCCGTCGTTCAGGACTGGCATCGGCTACGGGAGCGGTGGCTGTTTCTTCACGACGGTGACCTTGATGGCCGACGGATACTGCGCACCGTGGTGCACGACATTGTGCGCGACGACGCCCTTGACCTCGTCGTAGTTGTGACCACCGGTGTTGAGGTTGCGGTCAAAGCGCGGGAAGTTGCTGCTGGATACCTCGATGCGAAGTCGGTGGCCAGCCGCGAAATAGTTGCTCGTGTTGAGCGGCTGTAACGTCACCTTGTAGATCTTGCCCGGCTCCATCCAGGCCAGCGGCTTGTCATATCCATCGCGGTAGCGCATCCGCTGGATGGACTCGTCGAGGTTGTACGCCACGCCGTCGGGAGCGACATCGAGCACTTTCACCGTGAAATCGGTGTCCTTTGCGTCGGAGGACACGTAGAGCGAGGGCTCGATGGGACCCGTTACCTCCGTGCCTTCCTTGAAGGGTGCGGTGGTGAAGACGAGGACGTCAGGCCGCGCCTCGTTGGCCTTCTGGTCCATCGCTCCCGCGCCAACGGCGTTTCCCTGGCAGCAGACATTGCCTCCATGTGACATCACGGGATTCATCGGGTCGTAGGAGAAGAGATCCGGCTTGTCCGAGGCCGGAGCCGTGAGCGCGAGCACTCCGTCGCCATTTACGGTGTTGGCCTTGCCTCCGCTCGACAGGAAGAACGTCACCGGCTCGGCGCCCCTGGGCGGCCAGCTGTCCGCCGATTGCCATTTGTTGAGGCCCATCGTGAAGTAGCGAACGCGGGGGAGCGTGTCGAGCACGCCGTCGTTCACCCCTTTGAGGAAACGGTCGAAGAACTCGTAGACGAGCTCGGCGTAGTTGAGGCGCGCGTCGCCCATGTCGCGTTCGCCAACCACTGTGTGTTCAGTGGCGCGCGTATACGAGCAATGTGCGACCGGAGCGATGACGGCCCATTGCTGGTTGGCGGCGGCGCCCTTGGCGGTTTTCCGCACGTGGTTGAACATCGCCAGGTTCGGGCCCACCGAGACGTCGTACCACGACATGAACCAGAGACCTGGCACGTTGATGGTCATGTTGTCGTCCCAGAGCCCGCCCTTGAACCAGGCGGGGTCATTCGGCGCGCGCTTGATCATCGCACCGCCGGTGGCGACGGGCATGGAATCAGCGAAAATACCGTGCGGTCCGTCCACCGCCTTGATGATGTCCTGCTCCGGGAGGTGCCAGAACGCCTTGGACCAGTCCACGGCTGGCAGGTGTTGCGCCAAGTCGAACGATCTGGATTCCCGAATCAGCTCTTCCTGCGATGTGTTCCTCGCGAACATCGGCCGCACCTGGTTCTGCTCGCCCATGAGCCAATCGATGAAGAGCATCTGCACGGCCCCGCCGCGGTACCAGTTGCCCATCTCGTAGTAGGGCCCGACGCGTCCGACACCCGCCCCGAACCCTTGCACGTTCATTGCTGCGTATCCGGGGTTGCCGAGTGCTGCCACGGCGCCCTGCCACTCGGCAGTGGAGGAACAGCCGGTCGTGCCGATCTTGCCATTGGACCATGCCTGCCCGGTCATCCACGTGAGCTCGTCGTCGCCGTCCGAGACCGGCGGCCCCAGGATGTCGTAGTTGCCCTCGGAGAAGAAATGCCCCCTCTCCTGCATGTCGATGAACGCGTATCCGCGCTTCACGGCCGTCAGGGCGGCCGTCATGTCGCGCGGCACGCCGTTCTGGACGTCCCAGAAGTTGAAGTTGTAGGGCGTCCGCACCCAGATGGCCGGATATTTCTTCGAGGCGTCCCTGGGGTGGTAGATGTCGGCGGCGATGCGCACGCCATCGCGCATGGGGATCATCACCTTGCGCTCGACGACGGCGAGAGATTGAAGCTCGTTCTCGATTGCCCACCGCCGCGCCTTCGCGCTGTCGGGCATGGCGCTCCCGCGCTGGGCGGTCACGGATTGGGCCGCGGCCAGGAAGAGGCCTGCGGCAGCAACGAGTCGGCGATTGCGGTTCTGCATGTCCTTGCTCCTCAGGGGGCGCGCACCGAGTCGGGCGCGGCATTGTGCATCGATCAATAATGGCGCGCCTGCGGGCGGCGTGTCGAGCACGACTGAGTTGGCGGGGGGCCACGATCCGTCGCGTCCCAGGCCAAGGCACCGCACGTGGGGAGTCGTGGCGCTCGTGCCGAATCCTGGGTATCGTCGAATGCGTACGGCTCCTCGGCGCAACCTCCGGAGGGTCCCCGTGGTCGACATGGATCTCGTTGTCATCGTGAGCGGAATCTTCGCGACGACTGTTGGCTACCAGCTGATGAAGGTGTTCGCCCGCCGGTCAGAGGCCCGGGCTGTGAGCGGAAGCGACCTGGCCGAGATTCGGCGGCGCCTCGAGGCGATCGAACGGGCGGTGGATTCCATCGCCGTCGAGGTCGAGCGCGGATCGGAGGCGCAGCGGTTCACCGTGAAACTTCTGTCAGACCGTCCGGAGGGGCGGGCGCTCCCGTGACTTTGCCGCTGCGCACGCAGTCTCCGGTTGGGAGCGCGTGTGCTCCCGCCTCCCACACCACAACCGATGGATCCTCGCGATTACAGCTCACATCCATACCGGATCGAGACGGCCCGACGGGCCGTGGCGCTCACAATGCCCGGCGGCGAGGTGCTGCGCGGGCACGTGTTCGTGCACCCGTCCACCTACCGTCCGTTCGAGCCCGAGGACATTGCAGAGCTCTTCAACGGGGCTGAGCCGTTCCTTCCTCTCGAGCTGGATGGTGGGGGAGTGACGCTCGTAGCCAAGGATCGCGTCGCCGAAGTTGCGCTCGTGGGTGACGAGGAGCTTGCAGACGAGCCGACGGGCGAGGTAGCGCTGCCCAAGGTGCAGGTAGAGGTGTTTCTCGTCGGTGGCGAGGTCCGGATCGGCGCGGTCCGCCTCGAGGCCAGACCGGGTCGTGCACGCCTGCTCGACTATCTGAATCACCTGACCGGTCGATTCCTCACGCTACATGCCACCAACGGCGCACGCCTGCTCAACCGTTCGTTCATCGATCGCGTCAGCACTCCGGACTGACATGGCGCAGCTCGACCGTCTTCTCACCGCCCTGGTGTCCAACAACGGGACGGCGCTTGTCCTCGCAGATGGTCAAGTGGCAACGCTGACGACGCGCGATGCGACGCGGGCCCTGATGAATGACCCGCTCACGACCGCACAGATTCGCTCGCTGATGCGCGAAGTCGCCCCGGGCGACGCGCTGAGCCTCCTGGAGTCCGGCGGCAGTGCACGCTTCGATTACTCGATGGCGGACGGCAAGTTCGATATCGCGCTCAAGCAGAACGCGGGCAAGCTGGCAGCGCGTATCGAACCGAGGCCGCCAGCAGTGATGACCGACGGAACGGGGCAGCCGGTGGTGCGCGCGAACGCCGGCGTGGCGTCGGGCATCAGCACCCGCGCGCTCGAGCGGATCGAAGCGCTCCTCCGAAAGATCGTGACGTGCCAGGCGTCCGACCTGCATCTGCGTGCCGACGCACCGCCCATGCTCCGCGCGAGCGGGACCATCAAGGGCATTCCGGGCGAACCGGCAATCCCCGGTGAAGAGATCGACGCGATGCTCAGCGCCGTGATGCTGGAAAAGAACCGCGCGGAATTCGCGTCCATCAGCGACACCGACTTCGTCCATGAAATCGCCGGCATCGGGCGCTTTCGTGGGAATGCGTTTCGCGACCGGAAGGGAACGGGTGCGGTATTCCGGTCGATTCCGATGGCGGTCGTCACGGTGGAGGCGATGGGATTGTCGCAGGAGGTGCAGCGGCTCTGCCACCTCACCAAGGGTCTCGTGCTGGTCACCGGACCGACGGGCTCGGGCAAGTCGACGACGCTCTGCGCTCTCATAGACCTCATCAATCGGACCCGCACGGAGCACATCATTACGATCGAGGACCCGATCGAGTTCGTGCACGAGAACAAGCAGTGCCTCATCACGCAACGCCAGGTCGGCGTGCACACTTCCTCCTTCGCGCACGCCCTGCGCGCCGCGATGCGTGAGGACCCCGACATTGTCCTGGTTGGAGAGCTCCGCGACCTCGAGACCATGTCCATGGCAATCGAAACAGCCGAAACGGGCCACCTCGTTTTTGGCACGGTGCATACGTCGAGCGCCGTAGGCACCGTGGACCGCGTGATCGACCAGTTCCCCGCCGACCGGCAGTCCCAGATCCGGATGATGCTCTCCGAATCGCTCAGGGGCGTGATATCGCAGGTGCTCTGCAAGAAGATTGGTGGCGGGCGCGTCGCCGCGCGCGAGGTCATGCTGGCCGCACCCGCCGTGTCCAATCTCATTCGCGAAGGCAAGACCTTCCAGTTGCCGTCCGTCCTTCAGACGTCGCGCAAGCTCGGCATGGTCACGATGAACGATGCGCTGATCGATCTCGTGGATTCTTCGCAAGTCGAGCCCCAGGAAGCCTATTACAAGGCGATCGACAAGGCCGGCATTCTCGCCATGTTGAAGCAGCGGGGCAAGAACGTCGCCTTTGCCGACGTGCTGGACGCGTTGCCCACGAAGGACCCGTCGGAGGGCGACGGGCCGTCCAGGACCTGGGCTCGCGCCATGACCAAACCACCGGCTCGGTAGACGGCGACCCCCGCCGCGACCGGAGCTGCTTATTCGCCGCGCAATACCTCGGCAGGATCTTCAGCGGCCGCGCGCCACCCCGGAACGAGGCACGCGGCAAACGCCACCACCAGCACGATCATGGTCACGGCCACCACGGTCGGCGGGTCCCATGGTGTGACGCCATACAGGAGGCCGGCGATCGCACGACCCGACGCGAGGGCGCCGGCAACGCCAATCACGCACCCCAGCAGTGCAAGGCTGAGGCCTTCGCGAAGAACCATTCGCAGCATCGTCGCTGACTGCGCCCCGAGCGCGAGACGAATGCCGATCTCACGCCGCCGGTTCGTCACCGCATAAGTCAGAATGCCGTAGATGCCGACCGCGGCCAGCGTGACAGCGAGCGCCGCAAACAGGCTCATCACGAGCATGATGAACCGGGGAGGATCGACTGACGCGGCGAGTACGCGCGCCATCGGTTTCACGTCGGCCAGCGGGAGGGTGGGGTCGAGTTTGTGAACCTCCGTGCGCAGCAGGTCGTCGAGCTGCGATGCGTTCACCGAGCCTCGTCCGCGAACCACGATGCTCAGCTTCCGAAACGGAAACTGGCGGACCGTGAAATAGACGGCCGGTTCAGTCCCGGAACGCAGCGATGCATTCTTGATGTCACGCACGACACCGACCACCGCGAACTCGTTCCCGGGTACGATACGGCGTCCCAGCGGCCCGATCACCGTCGCGTTCGTGGTGATGCGCTTTCCGACGGCGTCCTCTCCCGGCCAGATCTGCCGCGCCATCGTTTCGTTGATGACCACTACGCCCGGTGCCTTCGCGTCGTCACGCGTGTCGAACCCCCGACCCCGGACGAGTGGCACCTTGAGCGCCGCGAAGTATCCGTCGTCGACGGAGTGATGCTGCGCCTCGGGCTCCTGTCCGGCCAATGCCGGACCGGTGCCGGGCACGCCAAAGGGAAGCCGCCATCCCGCGTCGAGCGGCAGGAAAGTTGCGACCCCCGCGGCCGCAACCTCGCGGTGCGCGCGCAGTGCCGGCAGGAGCTGCGAAAAGAAGAGGTCAACCCGGTTCCAGTCACGGTACGCGGCGTCGGGGAGCTGGATGTTCGCAGTGAGCACGGACGTCACATCGACTCCCACATCTTCGCCGATCAGCCGCTCCACGCTGCGCACGAGCAGCCCGGCTCCGCAGAGGAGCATGACGGCGAGCGCCACCTCGCCCACCACGAGGGCACCTCGCACCACGCGCGTCCGCGATCCGGCGCCGCGGGTTCCCTCCCGCAGCGCGTCCTGCAGCTCGGCGCGTGACATCAGCAATGAGGGGACGAGGCCGAACAGGATGGAGGTGAATACGGCGATCAGTGTCGCGAAGAGCAGTACTGCGCCGTCCACGTGCACGTCGCCCGCGCGGGGGATCTGAATGGGCGACCACGCGAGCAGACCCTTCACGCTCGCCGTAGCCACGACAAGCCCGAGGATCGCGCCGGCCGCGGCCAAAACGACATTCTCGGTCAGGAAGAGCCGGACGAGGCGCCCACGGCTCGCACCGAGCGCGGCTCGCACCGCCACTTCGCGCCGCCGCGAAGTCGACCGCGCGAGCAGCAGGTTCGCGACATTCAGGCACGCAATCAGCAGCAGGAGCGCAGACGCACCCAGCAGCGCGAAGAGGGCGGGACGGAACACGCCTGCCACCTCGCGGTCGAGCACGAGCGCGCTCGCACGCCATGCGCCATTGGTCGAGGGGAACTCGGTGCCGAGTCGCGTGCCGAGTGCCGCGAGCTCGCGGTTCGCCTGTTCCGGCGTAACCCCGGGGCGGAGCCGCGCGACGGCCTCCATGAAGTGCGCACCACGGCTGTGCTGCGAGAGGTCCCAGTTGAGTCCCTCCCACAGATCCGTCTCACCCGGGAACCCGAAGCCGGGCGGCATCACGCCGACGATCGTATAGAGGTACCCGTTCAGGCGCACCGCGCGGCCCAGCACGGCGCGGTCGCCGCCAAAGCGTGACTGCCAGAGCCGGTGGCTGATGATCGCCTCCTGTGTGCGCCCCGTCAGTGTCGAATCGGAGGAGAAACCGCGCCCGATGGCTGGGGCGACACCGAGCACCCGGAACAGGTTCTGGCTCGTCTCGATCGCGGGCACGCGAATCGGGTCGCCCGTCGCGTCGTCCGCCAGATTGAGTTGCGGGCGCCACCACGCCGCTGCGTCCTCGATCGACGAGCGTACCTGCCGGTAGTCGACGAAGTTGACGGGCGAAATCGGCTGGTGCGTGAGCTTCTTCTCGTCGTTGCCCTCCCAGATCATGACGAGGCGTCCGGCGTTTGCGTATGGGAGGGGACGGAGCACGATCCCCTCGAGCAGGCTGAACACTCCGGCCGTCGACCCGATGCCGAGCCCGAGGGCGAGTACCGCCGCGATGGTGAAGCTCGGCGTTCGAGCCAGCGAGCGCATGGCAAAGCGGATGTCTTGCATTGGCGTGCCCGGTCAGGTCGGAGAGGACTGCGGTTGAGGAACCCTGAGGATTGGACAGGGCGGGTGCCACTGAGGTTGCGAGGCGGATCCTCCGAACTCTCCACTGCCCACGCTCGGCTGGCATCGTCATCTCCCGAGTGCCGCCGCGGACTTACATTCACCCTGTGGCGCCTTCCTGATCGCGTTGCGACCGATCGACTTTCTGTACCGCGGCCTGACCCGCGATCCTGCCGCGATTGCGGTAGAGTTCGGGGCGGCCGTCGTGTCGTATGCGGAACTGGTCGCCGACGTCGAGGCGCTGGCCTCGGCGTTCCAGGCTCTCGACAGCACTCCGGGCGGCCGCGTGGGAATCTGCGCGTTTAACACACGCGCGCATCTCACTGCGCTGCTCGCGACCTACGCGGCCGGAAAGGCATGGGTGCCCCTCAATCCCCGGAACGGTCGCACGGAGCTCGACGCGATGATTGCCGCCACCCGGCCGGCCATTCTCGTTGCGGACGAGGCCTGCATGGGAAAGTTCTCCCCCACCAATGCCCCGCTCATTCTCGGCGAAGGCGAGAGCGGCAGCAGCGCCACTGCGCCCGAGAGCGTGCGCGCGCTGATTCGCCGCCACGCCGGGCGCACTCCTGTCGCAGTGCTTCGAACTCCCGAGGACGCGCAAGTCATCAAGTTCAGCGGTGGGACAACGGGCCAGCCCAAGGGCGTGGTACAGCCGCTTCGCTGCATCAACACGCAGGCCAAGCCCATTCTCGACACCTTCGGCTTCACGCGCCTCGACTGTTTCCTGGTGTGTGCGCCGCTCACGCACGGGACCTCCTGCTTCGTGCTGCCCATTCTGGCCGCGGGCGGAAAGCTCATGCTGCTGGAGAAGCCGGCCAGCGCAACCATTCTTCAGGCGCTCGAGAGCGGCGGAGCGACCGCGGTCTACCTCCCGCCCACGATGATTTATGCGCTGATGGCCGAGCCCGGCGCGGCGGATCGCCAGTATCCCGCGCTCAAGCATCTCATCTATTCGGCGGCTCCGATGCCGCCGGACCGCATCGAGGCCGCTCGTGCCGTCTTCGGCCCTGTGGTGGAAACCGTGTATGGCCAGGTTGAAGCACCGCAGATCGTGACCGCGATGCTGGCGCACGAGTTTTCGCTCGCCGATGGTCGATACCTGCCATCAGTGGGCCGCGCAACGAGATTGACGCGCATCGCGGTGATGGACGGTGACAGGCGACTCCTTGGTCCCGGGGAAGTCGGCGAGGTCGTGGTGCGCGGCGACCTCGTGATGACAGGTTATCTCGACATGCCGGACCTCACGGCCCAAACGATCGTGGATGGCTGGCTGCATACGGGCGACCTGGGCGCGCTCGATGAATGGGGCTACCTCTTTCTCAAGGGACGCCTGCGCGAGGTGGTCATCTCTGGCGGGTTCAACATTTTTCCGGCAGACGTCGAGTCCGTGTTGAGCCGGCATTTGGCGGTGCAGGAGTGCTGCGTGTTCGGTGTTGCGGACGCGAAGTGGGGCGAGGCGCTGCATGCCGCCGTGCAGCTGCGCCCCGGCTCGGCGGCAACCGAGGCAGAACTCATCCAGTTCGTGAAACGGGAACTCGACTCCGTGAAGGCTCCGAAGGCGGTCCATTTCGTTGAAAGCCTTCCACGCAACCCGGCGGGAAAAGTGGTCCGGCGTGCAGTGCATGCACAGGTCCTGGGCCGCGAGGCGCTCCCTTGAATGCTGCCGCCGAGACTCGAGGAGTGGCACTGGCCGGCCCACGGGCAATCGTCGAGAGGAGCAACCCCTGAGCAGGGAGGTGAGACTAACCCTGTGATCGCCGCCGCTCGATCTCCCCAACCATATGAGATGACGCCGCACCGTTGCCTGATCCTGTTCGGCGCGCTGGGTTGCGTCGCGATCGCCGCCCCGGCCGCCGCCCAAACCGTCGACGTCATTCGCGGCCGCGTTACCGGCCCCGAGAACCAGCCTGTCGAAGGGGCGATCGTCACCGTCACCACGCTCTCGGGCGCGGTGAGCCGGCAAACCCGCTCCGATGCGAACGGCCGCTACACGGTCACGTTTCCCGGCGGTGACGGCGACTACTTCGTGAACTTCGCGGCAATCGGCTATGCCGCACGGCGTTTCGAGCTCAAGCGCGTGGCCGACGAGGATATTCTCGTGGCCGACGCGAAGCTCTCCCGTTCGGCGACGACCCTCGACGCCGTGCGCGTGCAGGCCGCGCGGGACCGGGCCATCCGCAACGACCCGGCAACCGACATCAGCGGCACCGAGCGTGTCATCAATGCGGCGGCGCTCGCGGCGGCACAGCTCGGCGACCTGGCGGCGATGGCGGCGTCAATCCCGGGTGTCCTCCTCGTGCCAGGTGCAGACGGTGATCCGTCAGGCTTCTCGGTGCTCGGGCTCTCGCCTGACCAGAACTCCACCACGCTCAACGGGCAGAACTTCAGTGGAAGCGACCTGCCGCGCGATGCGGCAATGGGCGCATCGCTCGTCACCTCGCCATATGACGTCTCGCGCGGCGGGTTCAGCGGCGCGAACTTCAATCTCCGCACGAGGCCGGGCACGAACTTCATCGCCCGTACGTCGAGCCTCAATATCGACGCACCACAGATGCAGTGGACCGACGCGGCGGCGCGGGCCCTCGGACAGGAATACTCCAACCTGTCGCTCGGCGGCCTGACGTCAGGCCCCATCAACTACAACCAGTCATTCTACAACGTCGCCTACCAGTTGGGGCGACGCTCCAACGACCTGCAGACACTCTACAACACCGATCCGCTCGGGCTTCAGACCACCGGCATTGCCGTCGACTCCGTGCAGCGCCTGCTCTCCATTCTGCAGCAGTTGCGCATTCCCGGGAGCGTCGGGCGCCCGGTCAGCAGCCGGCTCAGCGACCAGGGCGCGCTGCTTGGCAGTTTCGACCTTGCGCCGCCGTCATCCCGATCGGGCTCGGCGTACAACCTCACGGTGAACGGGTCGTGGAACAGGCAGTCGCCGGTGTCGAACCTGACCACCGAACTCCCCGCGCACAGCGGCGACCGAACCAATTGGAATGGCGGCGCCCAGGCGCGGCACTCGAGCTATTTCTGGTTCGGCATGCTGAGCGAGACGACGCTCGGTGTCACCGGAGCGCGCACCGAGACAACGCCCTATCTCGCCATGCCAAGCGGGAACGTGCGCATCAACTCGACGTTCGCCGACGGCACGAATGGCGTGAAGACGGTGTCGTTCGGCGGGAGCCCGAATCTGAACACCAGCGTGCTGAACGGGTCGCTGGCGTTCACCAACCAGCTGTCCTGGTTCAGTGCGAACAACAAGCATCGCATCAAGTTCACCACCGAGTTGCGGCAGGATGCATACTCGCTCGACCAGAGCACCAACCAGCTCGGCTCCTTCAGCTTCAACTCGCTCAGTGACCTCGAGGCGGGCAAGCCCGCGTCGTTTGCACGCACGCTCTCGCCCCGCAAGCGGAGCGGGAGCCAGGTGGTGGGCGCGGTCTCGCTGGGCGACTCGTGGAAAGCGACCAGGGACCTGCAGCTCCAGTACGGCGTGCGGCTCGACGGGAATGCGTTCTCGAGTACCCCATCGCTAAATCCGCAGGTGGAGCAGCTGTTCAGTATGCGCAACGACCCGGTGCCGAATCATCTGTATGCGAGCCCGCGCGTGGGATTCTCGTGGACGTATGGCACCGCGGCCCAGATCGGCGGATTCGAAGGCGCATTCCGCGGACCGCGCGCCGTGGTGCGGGGCGGAATCGGGCTCTTCCAGGGCGTGCCCGGCACGCAACTCATCGGTTCGGCCGTCGATAACACAGGACTCGCCAACGCACTGCAGCAGGTCAACTGCGTGGGCGTGGCTGCACCCGCGCCGAACTGGGCGGCCTACCTGGCGAACCAGGCGACCGTCCCGTCGCAGTGCGCCGACGGAACCTCGGGTTCGGTCTTCGCCAGCACCGCGCCGAACGTCGTGCTGTTCGCCAACGACTATGCGGCCCCGCGGAGCGTGCGGTCCAACCTCCAGTGGAGCGGGCCGGTGCTCGCCAACCGGCTCAATGGCACATTCGAGGTGACGTACTCGCTCAACCTCAACCAGCCCGGTACGGTGGACCTGAACTTCACGCCCGTTGCGCGCTTCACGCTCGCCGACGAAGGCGGGCGTCCAGTGTACGTGCAGCCCACGAGCATCGACCCGACAACCGGGTTCATCGCATCACGCGATGCGCGCGTGTCCCAACTCTACAACAGGGTCACCGAGAACAGGTCGGACCTCAAGTCGGAGAGCAAGCAGTTCCGCGCCTCGATCTCGCCCCTGAGCCTCAACACGGCGTGGAACTGGAGCCTGTCCTACGTCTACCAGAACGTACGCGAGCGCGTGCGCGGCTTCGGAAACAACACGGTGGGCGACCCGTTCCGCCTCGAATGGGCACGCGCGAACTTCGACTCCCGCCACCAGATACAGTACTCGCTGTTCTACAATATTTTCGACATGGTGCGCGTGAGCTGGAGCGGCAGTTTCCGGAGCGGCACGCCTTTCACACCCCTCGTCGCCGGTGATGTGAATGGCGATGGCTATTCCAACGACCGTGCATTCGTGTTCAATCCCGCAATGCCGACCGATCCGGCGTTGGGTTCGGCCATGCAAAGGCTGCTCGCCAGCGCGCCGAGCTATGTGAGGAGCTGCCTCGAGCGCCAGCTGGGCGAGCTTGCCGCACGCAACAGCTGCGAAGGGCCGTGGACCTCGCAGGCGAATCTCAGCGTCTCGTTAAACCCGGTGAAACTGCGCTTGCCGCAGCGCGCCACGCTCTCGTTCGGAGTATCGAACCCGCTGGGCGCGGCGGATCTCATCATCCACGGAGAGAAGAGACTGCGGGGCTGGGGCCAGCAGCCGTTCCCCGATCAGGCGCTGCTCTATGTGCGCGGCTTCGATCCTGTCACGCGGCGCTACAAGTACGACGTCAACCAGCGCTTCGGCTCGTCGAATCCGGCGTTCACGTCGTTCCGCACCCCGGTCACGGTGACGGCGATGTTGCGCTTCGACGTCGGGCCCACCCGCGAGCAGCAATCGCTCACGCAGCAACTCAACGTTGGGCGCCGCACCGATGGGGACAAGCTGCCCGAAGGACTCCTCCGGGCCATCTACGCCAACGGCGGGCTGGTGAACCCCATGTCGACGATCATGCGCCAGTCCGACACACTCGGGCTCACCAGCATGCAGGCCGACAGTCTTGCGACGATGAATCGGTGGTATGTCGTTCGGCTGGACTCGGTGTGGTCACCCGTCGCGAAATACCTCGCGACTCTTCCCCAACGCTATGATGAAGGCGAGGCCTATGGCCGGTACCGGCACGCTCGCGAAGCGACGGTGGACCTGCTCAAAAAAATTGCCCCGCGCATCAAGGATCTGCTCACCGACCAGCAGCGCCGCAAGCTGCCGGCGATCATGACCAGCTATCTCGACCAGCGCTATCTCTCGGCGATTCGCTCGGGCACTGCCGGAGCCGGCGGCGCCGGGTTGTTTCCCGGAAGCTTTACGAGCTCCGGCGGCGGCCAGGAAACCCGTGTCATCATTCACTGATGTTCATCAGAGAGAACCCATGGCTAACCTCAGTGTTCATTCCGTTCGCACCGCTTTAGGGGCACTCTGCGCCACCGTCTGCGCCGCCTCGGTTCACGCCCAGCAGCTTCCGCCCATCCATGCTCTGGGACCTGTCGAGCATGCATCGAAGGATTTGCTCGGCGCAGTCTCATCGGTGCGCGCGCTGCCCGGCGGTCGCGTGCTCGTGAACGACAATGGGGGCCGCAAGGTGGTGTTGTTCGATCCGGCCCTCGCGCGATTCAGCGTCGTGGCCGACACGACCAGCGCTACGGCGAATGCGTACAGCTCGCGAGCCGCCGGCCTGATTGCCTACAAGGGCGACTCCACGCTCATCGTGGATCCCGTGTCGCTCTCGATGCTGGTGATAGACGGCGCAGGCGCGGTTGCGCGCGTGATGTCCGTGCCGCGGCCGAGCGACGCCAGCGCGCTCATCGGCGGTTCAACGGGGACCCCGGCGTTCGACGCGCGCGGCCGGCTTGTGTATCGTGCGCCGCCGCTATTCAACTTTCCCAAGAGAAGTGGTGACGGCCCCATACAGCCGCCGGCGTTCCCCGACACCGCGCCGCTCGTGCGCATTGATCTCGCGACGCGAAAGGTGGACACGATTGGCTACCTGAAGATTGCGAAGATCAACATGAGCATGACCCAGGATGCTAACGGCCGGATGTCCATGTCGTCCATCACGAATCCCATGCCGGTGACCGATGATTGGGCGGTGCTGGCGGATGGCTCGGTGGCCCTGCTGCGCGGTCAGGACTACCACATTGACTGGATCCGCGTCGATGGCCAGATGCAGCCGACTCCGAAGGTGCCGTTCGCATGGCGGCACATGACGGACTCGAGCAAGGCAGCATTCATCGATTCTGCGAAGACCGCGATGGAGAAGCTGCGCGAGCAGTTCAATGCGCAACGCGCGGCCGGGGGCAACATGCCGAACATCATGGGACCTCCTGACGGCGGCGGTGCGGGCGGGGGGATGGTGGTGATGTTCGGAATGGAACGGAAGGGCGGCGCGGAAACGCACGAGCGGGGCGGTCCTCCCACTGGCGGGCCGGCTCCCGTTAGTCAGACTCTGCCACCGCTCCAGTTCGTAGCGCCAAACGAACTCCCCGACTACGCGCCTCCGTTCACGGCGGGTTCGGCGCGCGGCGACGCCGACGGCAACCTCTGGGTGCGCACTTCGAATGTCCTGAACGGCGGCTCTGTCTATGACGTGATCAACGGGAAGGGTGAGCTGATTGATCGCGTTGTGGTGCCCCCGGGCCGAGTGATCGCCGGGTTCGGGGCTGGTGGGGTGGTGTACATGGGCGTGCGCGAGCTGGCTGGAGTGCGGCTGGAACAGGCGCGGAGGAGCCAGGTCTCGCTTCCTTAGCAACAGATGTGGAGCCCGCTTCCCCCCCCTTGACAACCAGGCGAGCAGGTGGCGTGGAGAGATAGGAGGACTGCGATCGGTGTTCTCGTAGACCTGGGCCGCACTCTCTCAGGCGGCGGCGCCGCTGGCGCCCCCTGGCGGGTCGCTATTGCCGGCTGAGGCGACGCTTTCCAGGGCAGAGCTGAGGCTGTCTCGGGCCGCGGCAACGCGGACTCCACTCCACCGGCTTGGAATGGCCCCGCGCGCACCGGGGATCACGGATCGCGCACCTCCAATCAGGGCCGGCGCACCTCCGATCAGGACCCGTGGACCTCCAATCAGGACCAGCGCACCTCCGATCAGGATTCCCGTTCGGGCGATCAAGAACCGCGCACTTCTAATCCCAGTGCGCGCGCTTGGAATCACGCAGCGCTGAGTTGGAATCACCGACCGCGCACTCGGGATCGCGGTCCGCGCACTCGGGATGGCGG
>DASZZO010000242.1:0-8930 GCA_035544915.1 Gemmatimonadaceae bacterium
CGGGCCACTATTTCGCGCACCCCAGCGGGGGGATCGAGTGTCCCGAGTGGGCGTGGGGACGTCACCCGCACAGCACGCTGCCGCCGTTCACATTGACGATCTCACCCGTCACGTGCCGCGAGCCCGGAAAGCACAAGCACACGATGGGGAACGCGATGTCATCCGGCGTCGCGATGCGGCGTACGGGAATGGACCTGGCGATGCGCTCCTTCCCGCCATCGCGAAAGGGAAGCTCGCACATCTCCGTGTCGACCCAGCCGGGCGCGACGGCGTTCACGGTGATCTCGAATTCCGCGACCTCGGCCGCCATGGATTTCACGAATGAGATCATGGCGCCCTTGGACGCCGCATAGTCGGCGTGCATTGCCTCACCACGCTGGCCCGCGGTGCTCGCGACCAGGACCATGCGGCCGCCATACCCTCCCGGGCCGGCCCGACGGCCCGACATCATGGCCCGCGCCGCCGCCTTGGTGACGAAGAACATGGCGTCCGTATTCTGGCGCATGGTGTTCGCCCAGCGGGCATCGTCCAGCTCGGCCACGGGCTGCTCCGCCACCGGCCAGATGCCGGCGGAGTGCACCAGGATGTCGAGCGTGCCCAGTTCGCGCATGGCGTGTTCGACAAGCGAGGCGGCGCCGGCGGCCGTGCTGATATCGGATGCATGGGCGGCCGCCCGTACGCCGAACGCCGCGACCTGCGCGACCATCTGGACGGCTTCATTCCGGCGCGAGTGATAGCCCAGGCACACATTGGCGCCGGACTGCGCGAGCAGCCGCGAGACGGCAGCGCCGATGCCCCGGCTTCCCCCCGTGACCAGGGCGTTGCGACCGGCCAGCGTGAAGGGCGCGCTCATGAGGATGTCTCGTCGTCAATCATTTCGCAGATCGTGTGCTGGATGTTGAGCTGGAGTTCCTGCGCGCGGTCGGTGCGATCGGTGGGAACCACAATGCAGTGATCCACGAGCGTGCTGATCGCTCCTCCGCCCCGGGCGGAGAGGGCGAGCGTGGACACGCCCTTCTGCCGCGCGGCCTCCACGGCCCGCAACAGATTCGGCGAGTTGCCACTGGTGGTATGGACGATCAGGAGGTCGCCGGGACGACAGAGCGCTTCCACCTGGCGGGCGAATATCTGGTCAAACGAGAGATCGTTGCCGGCGGCGGTGATAATGCTCGTGTCCGTCGTGAGTGCGACGGCCGCGATGGCGCGCCGGTTCCTGTTGTAGCGCACGACGTATTCCGTGGACATGTGCTGCGCGTCTGCCGCGCTCCCTCCGTTCCCGCAGAAGAAGAGCGTGCCGCCGCCGTTCACCGTGGCGCGGACCATATCGGCGGCGCGCGCGATTGACGGCCCCAGCACATCGGCGGCGGCGGCCGCCGCTGCCGCGAGGTTCTTCAGGTGCCCCGCCGGATCCCGTGCCATCAAGGGGCGGACGCCGCCTGGCCGGAGCGCTCACCGAGCGGTACCGAACCGGCAAACGCCGCGGCGACCGCGGCAATCCGCCGCTCTGCCTCACCGGCACGGCGGGCGATGGTGTCGGGCTCGTCGGCCGCCGCCTCGAACGCATAGGTCACGCAGGCGTCAGCGGCGAGCAAGTCCAGCGCAGCGGTCCGCGCCATGGCCGTGCCTGCGAGCACTCGGTGGAGCAGTAACTCGGAGGCCTCAACCAGCGCGTCCGCGCGAGGGAGCGATTCCCATGCCGGGTGAAACTCGAACAGCGCCTCGATGCACTCCAACAGGGCGTGCGGCGCGGGCGGCGTGCGAGCGCGGAGCCACTGCGTGTGGGTTTCCCCGCGCCCGGTGGCAACGTTCTCATTCCGGGTCACGGCAACGCTTCCAGGGCCGTCCGCACCAGCTCGCGAGCCGTGTTCACCGAGCCGTCCACCTGGTCGGGCGTGAGGCCGGCCTGCGCCATGTGCGGCTTGCCGCCCCCGCGCGCGCCTGTCCTCGCGGAAAACGCCTTGACGAGGTCCGCGGCGGAAACACCCTTCGCGCGCAGGGCGTCGCCGACGACGATGAGGAGCGTGGCCTTGCCGTCGCCGAAGGCCGCTCCGAGAATTCCGACACCGCTGCCGATGTCAGCGCGCACCGTATCGCCGAGCGATTGCAGCTCCTTGACGCCGGGCACGTCAACAACGGTTGCGAGCAGCTTGTGCGCTCCCGCCGACTCGGCCTTGCCCATCAGCCCGCCGTTGCCGGAAAGCGCGCCCCCGCCTTTCCGTGCCTCGGCGAGCTGCTTGTCCACGGCGCGTTTGTCATTGACCAACGCGTCGAGCTTCTTCTGGATGACGTCGGGCGTGGCGGCGTGCATGTTGACCTTGAGCTTCTCGGCGAGTATCTCGAGCGTACGCTCGTGTTCGCGCATCACCTCGAACGCCTTGGGCCCAGTCACGGCAGCGATGCGCCGGACTCCGGCGGACACACCACTCTCGGACAGAATCCGGAACAGGGCGATGTGACCCGTATTGCGCACGTGACACCCGCCGCACAGCTCCATGCTGAACCCCGGCACCTCCACCACGCGCACCACGCTGCCGTACTTCTCGCCGAAGAGCGCCATGGCGCCAAGCGCAACGGCGTCCGCGTACGGCCTCTCGCTCGTGCGCACCTCCATCGTCTTCCAGATCGCTTCATTCACCCACTTCTCGACGGTCTCGAGCTGCCCAGGACTCACCGGGCCATGGTGGGTAAAATCGAAACGCAGGCGATCGGGCTCCACCACCGATCCCGCCTGGTGCACGTGCTCGCCGAGTATGGCGCGAAGCGCCGCGTGCAGCAGGTGTGTCGCGGTATGGTTTCGCTCGGTGTCGCGGCGGCGGTCTGAGGGGACGCGTGCGACCACAGGACCGAACGCGATGGCGCCGGTCAGTGATCCAATAGCGGCAATCCGGCCGTCCACCTTCCTGACGTCATCCACCTCCACTCGCCAGCCGGCACCGACAATCTCGCCGCGGTCAGAGACCTGGCCGCCACTCTCTGCGTAGAATGGGGTTTCCTGAAGCACCACTGCGACGCGTTGCTCGCCCAGGTGGCGCACGGCCGTGACCACCGATTCGATCTCCGTGGTGTCGTAGCCCACGAACGTCTGCACGCCGGCGGGGTGAGCGCTCTGCTCCCATTTGTCCGCATTGGCGAAATCGTCCGTGCCCACGGAAAGGCGCCGGCTTTTGCGCTCGTCCTGCGAGCGCTCGCGCTGCTGCGCCAGCGCCTCCTCGAATCCGGCAATGTCGACGACGTAGCCGCGCTCGCGCGCCATGAGCTCCGTCAGGTCGATCGGGAAGCCGAACGTGTCGTACAGGCGGAATGCATCCTCGCCCGAGATGGTTCCATGGATGTCGAGCGAACCATGCGCCGCGGCGGCCGGCGCCAGCTCGTCGAAGCGCGCCATGCCGCCACCGATCGTCACGAGGAAGCGTTCCTCCTCGGCCCGCGTCGTCTCCACGATGTGCTTGTGTCGCAGGTGCAGTTCGGGGTAGACGTCGCGCATTCGCTGGATGACGTGCTCGACGGCGAACACGAGCGTCGGTTCGCGCCTGCCGAGCAGCCAGGCATGACGGACGGCGCGGCGCAGGATGCGGCGCAGCACGTAGCCCCGTCCTTCGTTGCTGGGAAAGACGCCGTCGGCCAGCAGGAACGCCACGCTCCGGGCATGGTCGGCGATCACGCGAAAACTTGCGGACTTCGCCTCTGCAAACACGTATTTCTTGCCGACCACCTCTTCGACCCTCTGGATCAGTGGCTGGAAGAGGTCGGTATGAAAGTTGTTCGAGACGCCCTGGACTATGGTGGCGATGCGCTCGAGCCCCATTCCCGTATCCACGCTGGGCCGCGGCAGCGGCACGTCGGTGCCGTCGGGCTGCCTGTCGTACTGCATGAACACAAGGTTCCAGAACTCGAGAAAGCGTCCGGCCTCAGCGCCTTCAATGAAGGCCTCGGGAGAGAACTCCCTGCGCTGCAGCTCGGTCCATTCGCCCGAGGCACCCGCGGGAAAGGCGAAGTCCTTCGCGGCGAACGCCAGGTCGATGTAGATCTCGCTGCATGGCCCGCACGGCCCGGTGTCGGCCATCTGCCAGAAATTGTCGGCCGCGCCGAGGCCGTAGATGCGCGAATCCGGGAGGCCCGCGATCTCGCGCCAGAGCGAGCGCGCTTCACTGTCTTCGTGGAAGACGCTCACGCGCAGATGTTCTTCTGGAATCTTCAGTTCCCGGGTGATGAACTCCCACGCGAAGGCAATGGCTTCGCGCTTGAAGTAATCGCCAAAGGAGAAGTTGCCGAGCATCTCGAAGAACGTGTTGTGCCGGTCGGTGTGGCCGACCTGTTCGAGGTCGTTGTGCTTGCCGCCCGCCCGGACGCACTTCTGGCTTGTGGTCGCTCGGCGATTGCCCTCAGGTGGGTCCTGGGCGCCGATGAAGACTTTCTTGAATTGCACCATGCCCGCGTTGGTGAAGAGCAAGGTGGGGTCGTCGCCCGGGACGAGCGACGAACTGGGCCGAATGGCATGGTCATGCTGCGCGAAGTAGTCCAGGAAACGGCGGCGGATCTCGGCGGCTTGCATAGAGGACAAATGTAGTGGTCGCCGGAGGGTTGGCCCACGGGGGCTCGCGGTTGCTGACTTTGAGTGGAGCAGTGGCGGAGTTGTGAACGATTGCGTGCCCTCAGCAGCCGCCCCGCGTGAGTTTCGCGACCGTCGCCCGGACCAGATCCCCAGGAAATCCTTGCCGCGCGAGGAACCCGTAGAGTCGCCGCCTCTGAACCTCGGGCTCGAGCTCGACAAGCGCCCGCATCTTCTTTGCGGCGGCCGCCTCGACGAGCGCCTGCTCATCTACTGCTTCGTCCGCCATGACGTCGCCGATCGCCACATCCGCAACTTCCCTGGCAATGCCCCGGCGAGCGAGCTCGGCCTGGACCCGGCGCCGGCTCATTCCCCGCCCTAGCGTTCGCGATCGCGCAAAGGACCTGGCGTACTCCGCGTCGTTGAGGAGATCGAGTGAGATCAGCCGCTGGACGGCTGCGGCGATGTGTTCGGGTGCGTGCTCTCGCTGCGCCAGCCAGCGTTCGAGTTCCTTGACCGACCGCGCGCGCAGCGCGATGGCCTCGAGCGCCTTGTCGAACGCGGCCTGATCGGCAGTTTTATCGCCCATGCCAGCCACGCACCGGATACGAAGAAGGCCGGGTGGAGAACCTGGACGATTTGGAGGATTCCGGGCCTCCGCCACGAACCAGACTCATCCACCCGGTCTCCAAAGAGCGCTCCGAGTGTTCACTACCCGCGCGGCCTACTCGTCCATCGCCTCTGCGTCGACGACCATGGGCTTGTTGATGCCGAGCAGGCCCTTGACCTTCTCCTCGATCTCCGCCATCACCGCCGGGTTGTCCTTCAGGAAGAGCTTCGCGTTCTCACGACCCTGCCCGATGCGCTGATTGTTGTAGCTGTACCAGGCGCCCGACTTCTCGATGATGCCACTCTCCGCCCCGATGTCTACCAGCAGCGACGAGTGCGAGATCCCCTCGGCGTACATGATGTCGAACTCTGCCTGCTTGAACGGCGGGGCGACCTTGTTCTTGACCACCTTGACGCGAACGTGCGAACCGATGACGTCTTCCTTCTCCTTCACCGGGCCGATCCGCCTGATGTCGAGGCGCAGTGACGCGTAGAACTTGAGCGCCTTGCCGCCGGTCGTCGTTTCCGGATTGCCGAACATCACGCCGATTTTCTCGCGCAGCTGATTGATGAAGACCACCGAGGTCTTGGAGCGCGCGATGGCGCCGGTGAGTTTGCGCAGCGCCTGGCTCATGAGCCGCGCTTGCAAGCCCATGTGCGACTCACCCATCTCTCCTTCGATTTCCGCCTTGGGCACCAGCGCGGCGACGGAGTCGATGACGATCACGTCCACGGCACCCGAGCGCACGAGGATCTCGCAGATCTCCAGCGCCTGCTCGCCGGTGTCAGGCTGCGAAACGAGCAGCTTTTCGACGTCCACCCCGAGCTTGGTGGCGTAGTCGGTGTCGAGGGCGTGCTCCGCATCGATGAAGGCCGCCGTGCCGCCCGCCTTCTGCGCGTTTGCGACCACGTGGAGACAGAGCGTTGTCTTGCCGGAACTCTCCGGGCCGTAGATCTCGGTGATTCGGCCGCGGGGGATACCGCCCACACCAATGGCGGCGTCGAGGTTAATCGCGCCCGTGGGAATGCACTCCACGCGAATCTTCGGCGCATCGGGCCCCATCTTCATGATGGCGCCCTTGCCGTACGACTTCTCGATCTGCGCGATCGCGAGATTCAGCGCTTTCTTCTTTTCGTCGTTCACGACCGAGACGGCCATCGGAGCCTCTGAGAAACGGGGGCGCGAGCGCCCGTGGGAAGGAATCTACCCTCGGGAAGGAGGGGGTCTATCCCCGAGGAAAGAGCGAACAGACGCCGCGTCTGCTCCACCGAACAAACTACGAAGATCACAGGAAACTGCAAGAGGATTTCCGCACGTCTCAGCATGCGGATGCCACCTCACAAATCGCTCCACCTCCATCTTTCAACACGCCTGCTTCAAGGGCTCGCAAGTCACTATGGCGAGGCCACTTGGGAATGGCCACGACTGTGCCGGGTCAGTGCAACTGGAACGCACCGGGCACGTGCCGCACGTAGACCCGCTTCTCCTTGAGCAGCACGCCCATCACGTCAAACCGATACGCCTCGCCCGCGCGCCCGTGCCGGTCGATCCAGGTTTGTGCGGATTTCGCGAGTTCGCGCTGTTTGCGGCGGTGCACCGCCTCAACTGGCGTACCGAACTCGACTCCCGTGCGCGCTTTGACCTCGACGAATGCGATGAGACCATCGCGCTCCGCGATCACGTCGATGTCGCGCCGGCCCGACCGGAATCGCCGCGAAAGAATCCTCCAGCCCGCGCGCTCCAGCCATCGCGCCGCGATGCGCTCACCCAGTTCCCCGAAGGCGTCCGTTGTTCTGGTCACGCACCGAAGCTAGGAATGCGCGCGCACGAACATGTCACCGTTTCGTCGCGATCCTGAGCGAATCTGCGCACCGGCGCCGCGGGGCCGCGGAACATCGCAGGCCGATGGCTTGAGAAGCCGCTCGCACTTCCGTGGTGCTTCCCCTCAAACCAGCGACCTGCGATGTGCAGACGAACTACCGTTTACGCAACGACCGACCGGTCCCTGCAGATGCGGTCGAGATCGTCGAGCCCCACGAGCACGTCGCGCGGCTTTGACCCATCGGGTGGACCGAGGATACCCGCGAGGTGCAGCTGGTCGATGATGCGCGCCGCCCTGCCGTAGCCCACCTTGAGGCGCCGTTGCAGCAGCGACGTCGAGCCGCCCTGGTTCTGCACACACACTTCGGCGGCCTCGCGGAACAGCTTGTCGCGGTCGCCGTCATCCGCGTCGGCATCGGGACCGCCGCCGGCGTCGAGGGCCTCCTGCGCGCGCACCTTCTCGAGGATGTCGTCCTCGCTCGCCGCCGGCTCCACAGCCATGAGCCCCTGTGCCTCCATCGCAGCCTTCCGCGCTTCGCGCCGGCCCTCGTACCACTTCATCAGGCGTTCCGTGTCGTCGTTCGAGAGGAACGCGCCCTGAAGGCGAGCGGGTTCACTCTTGCCGGGCGGAATGAACAGCATGTCGCCATTGCCGAGCAGCGCTTCGGCGCCGTTGCCATCGAGAATGGTGCGCGAATCGATCTGCGACGCCACGCGGAACGCGATCCGGCTTGGAAAGTTGGCCTTGATGAGGCCCGTGATGACGTTCACGCTTGGCCGCTGCGTGGCCAGAATGAGATGGATGCCGATAGCGCGTGCCTTCTGCGCCAGCATCGCGAGCGGCGTCTCGACCTCGGCCGCGCACGTCATGATGAGGTCGGCCAGTTCGTCGATCACCACCACGATATACGGAAGGATCCCCGCCTTGTACGTGCGATCTTCGAAACCCACGCTGTGATCCCTTGGCTTCAACATGGGCGCGCCGTCGCGAACCTTCTGGTTGAAGTCCTGGATGTTCCGGGCGCCGTTCGCCGCAAGCAGCTGGTAACGCTCCTGCATTTCGATGACCGCCCATTTGAGCAGCGCCGCCGCGTCGCGGTTGTCGGTGACCACCTTGTGACGCTGGTGTGGCAGCCCGTTGTACACCGACAGCTCCACCATTTTCGGATCCACCATCAGGAAGCGGAGCGTCTTTGGCGTGTGCCGATAGATGAGCGACGTCACCAGGGTATTTACGCACACCGACTTCCCCGATCCGGTGGCACCGGCGATCAGGAGGTGCGGCATCTTGGCGAGGTCACCGATCACCGGACGCCCTTCGAGGTCCTTGCCGAGGGCGATGGGGAGGGCGCGCGGCGTCGTCTGGTAGTCGCGTGACTCGATCATGTCGCGGAAGTTCACCATTTCCGCCGTCGGATTCGGCACTTCGACTCCCACGGCGCCCTTGCCGGGAATCGGCGCGACGATGCGGATGGACTGTGCACGCATCGCCAGCGCGAGGTCGTTCGCGAGGTTGGCGAACTGGCGCACTTTTACGCCCGGACTCGGCTCGATTTCATACTGGGTGACCGTCGGTCCGCTGGTGCGACCCACGAGCTGGCCGTCGACCTTGAAGGTCCTGAGCGCGTCCATGAGCTTGAGACCCATCGCATCGAGATGCGCCCGGCTCTGCTCGGCGTTGCGGGCCGGCGCCGGCGTGAGCAGCTCTGGCGACGGCAGCTCGTCCGCCCCGGCGTCGAGGGGATCAGTGCCGGCATTCATTGCCGCGTTGATCCCGGCGGCGTGTTCGGCGAGTCTGTCGGCCTTGGACTGCTTTCTGAGGCCACCGGGCCTCACGCCTGAACCGCGGATTTCCGACGATTCAGCTGCATTGACGTGCGCGGATACTCCATCGCCCGTCTCGTCGTCCGGGCCGGCCCCATGCAGACTGGCGTTCATCAGGCCCAGGTC
>DASZZO010000243.1:0-9248 GCA_035544915.1 Gemmatimonadaceae bacterium
TGTCCGTAAGGCCGGCCACCAGCACTTCGATCGCGCCGACGTCGGAAAGGTATCCGGCACCGAACAGCCCGGCGAAAAACAGAAAGCCGAAGAGCCAGCCCAGTGGCATCGCCGCGAACACCTTCGGGAGCGTCGAGAAAATGAGGCCCGGACCCGACGCCGGCTCGAGGCCGAACGCGAATACCGCCGGAATAATCGCGAAGCCCGCGAGCAGCGAGGACCCCGTATCGCCGACCACCGTCCAGATGGCGGGAGACGCCACATTTTCCCTGGCGCTCAGATACGAGCCGTACACCACCATGAATGTGCCGCCGAGCGAGAGTGAAAAGATCATGTGGCCGATCGCAGCCAGCATGACGTTCGCGTTGAGATCCACGAAGCGGAACTTGAGGATGTACCAGCGCACGCCCTCCATTGCCCCGGGAAGGGTGAGTGAGCGCACCGTGAGCACCACGAGCACGGCGAACATCACGGGCATGATGATCGTGCTTGCGCGCTCGATTCCCGTTCGCACCCCCTTGAGCACCACCGCCGCGCAGGCGAGGATCACGACGCCGGTGCACGCGAGTTGCAGGACGAACGACTCGAGATTGAACCCATGATCGGGAGGGAGGATGGCCGACGCGTTGAGGGGCGCGTGAACGCCTGCAGCGAGCTGGCCAAGCGCGTGGTAGAGCACCCACCCGATGACCGCGGAATAGTATCCAGTCGCCGCGGTCACGACGAAGAAGAAGAACCAGCCGGCAGCGCGGCCGAATGGGAGGCCGCCGGCGGCAAACGCCCCGACGGGCCCGCGGCGCGTGTGGCGTCCAAGGGCGAACTCCGCCATCAGTGCCGGCACGCCGATCACCACCGAGACGACGACATAAAAGAGTACGAATGCCGCGCCGCCGAACTTCCCGACCATGTACGGAAAGCGCCACACGTTTCCGAGGCCGATGGCGACGCCGATGATCGTCATCAGCGATCCGAATCGCGAGGCGAATGTCTCCCGCGGTGCGGGCAGGCCTTCGCGCGCCCCGGCCTGGGCCGTCATGACCGCAGTACCACGCCCGCCAGCACGTCGAGCGCCGTGTCGACGTCATCCAGTGAGCTGTAGAAATGCGGAGCAAGCCGGATCACCGGGCCACGCGCGGACGAGAGCACCCCCCGGTCGCGCATCGCGGCTTCGACGCCATGGGCATCACGGACGAGGAACGCGGTGCTGGCGGTCTTGTGTTCGGCATCCGTGGGCCCGTGGACGACGAGGCCCCGCGCGCGGCCGCCATCAATCAGGCGCCGCGCAAGCACCGTGTGCCATGCGTGAATCGTCCCGGGCCCGATGGCGGCGATGATCTCCATTCCCGCACGGGCGACATACGCGTTGATCAGCGGCGGAGTGCCCGTGTCGAAGCGGCTTGCCGTAGGCGACCAGTCGAGTTCCTTCACGCGAAATGCGAACGGGTCCGTCCGGCCGAACCATCCTGTGACAGCCGGCCGCAGTGAGTCGATGAGCGCGCGCCGCACGTAGAGGAACGCGATTCCCGGAATCCCCATCAGGTACTTGAGGTTGCCCGCGACGAGAAAATCCGCGTCGAGAGCGTGCACGTCCACGGGCATGGCGCCGAGTGTCTGATATGCATCCACAAAGAGCAGTGCGCCCTTGGTGTGCGCGCTCTTTGCGATCCGTGCGATGTCCTGCGTGAAGCCGTTGAGGTAGTACCCATGACACGCGGACACCACCATCGTTCGCTCGTCGATCCTCGCATCGTATTCGGTGCCCTCGACGGCGCCGTCGCGAACGGGAACCCACGTCACGCGGGCGCCGCGGCGCTCCTGCGCAAGCCAGACCTGTCCGACGGTCGGAAACTCCGCCTCACTCACGACCACGTCGCGTCGATGACCGCCGAAGTCCAGCGCGCTCGCGACGGCGCTGGCCGCCTCGGAGACGGAGCTGAACACGGCGATCTCCCCGGCCGATGCGTGAATGAGGCCCGCGAACGCTTCCTTCGCGAGACGTACTTCCTCCATCCATGCATCCCAGTCCATGCCGCTCGAATTCCACGAGTCGAGATATCGTTCGGCCGCCGCGCGTGTGAGGTCCGTCTGAGGCGCCTGTGAGCAGTTGTTCATCGGAACGAGCCCGCGCGTCGCGATCAGCGGAATGCGCTGTCGCCAGGCGACAAGATCGTAGGCGGGCGACGACCCGTCCTGGCCGGCGGAAGCCTCCACGATCAGAACTCGAGTGTCTTGAGAAACGCGCAGTTCTTCTGCGCGCTCGCGAGCGGGTCGCTGGCCTCCTCTTGCTCGACGTAACACGGCTTTCGGCCGATGTCCGCAATTCCTGAGAGAAACCCGCGGAGATCGAATCGCCCGGCTCCGAGTTCGGTATCGTGGACGCCGTCGGCCGCGACGTCCTTGATGTGGAAGCTCCAGTAGCGGTCGCCGAAGGTCTGCAGATATCGCATGGGATCTCCGCCGCCCATCACCATGTTGCCGGTGTCGAGCTGGAGCCGCACGACAGAGGGATCCGTGTGCTCCAGGAAAAGGTCGTATGGCACCGTGTGGTCGATTGCCTTCATATGATCGGGCTCATTGTGAAACGCGAGCCAGATGCCCGCCCGCCGCGCAACGACGCCGGCTCGATTGAACCGGTCGGCCCATGCTCGCCAGGCGTCGAGTGACCGCTGCGTCTCGGCCGGGAGGCTCGGCACGATGAGAGAGTCGTGGCCCAGCGTTTTCGCGGTCTCCAGGCTCCGTGCCCAGTCCCCTTCGAGCGCGGTCGGGTCGATGTGCGCCGACGGCGCGCGCAGCCCCTCGGAATCGAGCGTTGCGCGCACCTGGGCGGGCGTGCGGCCGAAGTTGCCGTGCGTCCAGAGCAGTTCGACGTCGGTGTAACCCGTGGCGCGGACCGCGGCAAGCGTCCGCTCCGGGTCGCGACGCATCGCGTCGCGCACGGAGTAGAGTTCCAGGCCGATGCGCGCAAGGCGTTTTGCCGGGCGGTTGAGGCGAAAGCGCCGTGCGAGCGTCGCACCGGCCAACGATGTGCCGATGGAGTACACGAACGCTCGTCGCTGCATAGTCCCAAAGTGCCATGAACTTGCGCCGACCGCCACGCGGCGTATCGTTCGAGCCGTCCATCATCCAGCGAGTCGCCTCGTGTCCTTTTCGCTATTTCTTATCGGATTCGTCATCGTCATCGCAGGCGTCGCGTGGGGTCTGAAGTTGGCTGGAGTGGCGACGACCTGGATCATGATCACCTGTTTGATCCTGCTGGGCGTCGGCATTCTCACAGGCGTGACGCGCACGCGCCCGAAGGATCCTCCGGCCTGACCATGGGAGCGCAGGGTCGCGTCAGCCGGACCTTGTCGATCAGATCTTCCGCTTGAGCCAGGTATCGAGCCACCGGCGCTCGTTGATCATCCGGTGGACGATGTTCCAGTTGCCGGAGATGCCGTGCGGCATGCCGGCATACTGGATCATTTTCGCCGGAACACCATTCTTCTTGAGCGCCACGTACATCTGCTGAGCTTCGGAGTACGGAACGCGCTGGTCGATCTCGCCATTGATGAACAGTGTCGGCGCCCTGGCGCGATTGGCATATGTGAGCGGTGACTGGCGAATCATGATGTCGCGCGCCCTCGCGTCCCAGGGAGCGCCGAAGAACTCCGTCTCCTTCGTGCGTGGAATGTCGGCGTTGCCGTAGTCGCTCGTCCAGTTCGCGATTCCAGCGCCCGGAATCGCGGCGGCGAAACGGTCTGGGTACTGCGTGATGAGCCAGTTCGTCATGAATCCGCCGTACGAATGGCCGATGGTTGCGACCCTGGCGCGGTCCACAGGGTAGTGGCCGATTACGTAGTCAACGCCGGCCATCACATCCTGGCCGTCCCTGGTGCCCCACGCGCCCCACGTTCCCCAGAGAAACTTCTCCCCGTATCCGGTCGAACTGCGAAAGTTCACCTCGAGCACGAAGTAGCCGTTAGCGGCGAAGTACTGATTCTTGAAGTTGAATCCGTATTCGATGGCGCTGTGCGGTCCGCCGTGATTGCTCACGATGAGCGGATAGGGGCCGGCGCCGGCGTGATAGCCAAATGGGAGGGTGAGCCACCCCTCGATGGGCGTTCCGTCGGCGCTCTTGAACTGGAGGCGATCCGACCGACTGAGTACAACCTCGCGCATGAACGGGTCGTGCACGTGCGTCAGCTGTTTCTCGTCTGTGCCGTCGATATTCGCCGTCCATATCTCCGAGGGCGCCTCGTTGAGGCCGACCGTGTACGCGATTCTGTCGAACGCCTTGTCGAAGCTGAAGCCGCCGAGCCGGCGCTGGCCCGTTGTGACTTGCTCCACCGGCCCGCCCGCAGGCGAGACACGGAAGAGATGCGTGGTGCCACCGATTCCGCCCGTGAAGTACACGTACTTCCCATCGGGCGCCCATACCGGAGCGGAAGGGAGGTAGTCCCAGTCACCCGTGAGCACGCGGTCGGGGCCACCGTCCGGGGGGATCACCACCAGGTCCACCGCGCCGCCGTGATTCAGCTTCCTGGCGATCACGGCGTCGGTGGTCATCTGGCGCGATGCGAGAATCCAGCGGCCGTCGGGAGAGTAGCGCGCGCCGGTGTACGCGTAGTCGTTGCTCGTGGTCAGGCGGCGGACCTTGCCGTCGGTGCCGACGGACCAGATATCGGTGCGACCGTAGACGCTCTCGTCGCGGTAGAGTGAGTCCGCACTGAAGAGGAGGGAAGTCCCGTCGCGGCTCCACTGCACGCCGGCGGGGCGGAGTCCGAGCCGGGTGATTTGCCTTGCAGCACCGGCACCGGCGGCCGCGAGAAAGATCTCCTGTGGTGGGCTTACCTCGGGATCGCGGACGTTGGGCAGCGGGAACGGTCCGCCATCGCGATGAAACTCGAGCCAATCGAAGGTGACACCCTTGAAGCGCTCTTCGTGCCGCCTCTCGAAGTCGGTGGCGAAGACGCGTTCGCGTTTCGGTGGCGGCGTGTCACGCACGCTCGCAATCCACTTGCCATCGGGACTGGGAAGGCTCGCCACGCTGCCGCCCCGTCCGCCACCTCGACCGCCCCGGCCACCAGCCGCACTGCCTGGTTCGACACCCAAACTGTCGATGTGGTCGGGGGTGAGCGGATCGACCGCGACAGCGTGTGTGCCAAGTGTGTAGCGAAGGCGACCGTCTTCCGTCCATGACGGAGTGGTCGCGTTGGCCCCAGCCGGGCTGAGCAGCCGCGCACTGGCGGGCCGGTCGGTCGCCACGAGCCATACCTCACTTGCGCTGCCGTTGTTCTCTTCCACGCGCGTCGTCACGGTGAAGGCGACCCATCGCCCATTGCTCGACATCTCGGGTGCGCCGACAGTCTTGATGCGGTAATAGTCCTCGATGGCGAGCGGCCTGCCGCCCGGCGACTGAGCCGCGGCAGTGCCCGCCACCAGGATGATCGCGAGTGCGTGCATGCGAGGGCGGAAGCGCATGTGGGTCTCCGGACATCGTGTGTGTTGGGCCATCGAGCCGACTCGGCTTCGCCTTGGAGATAACTCAAATGGCCGCGAAACGCATCACCCATCATGCCGCCCAGCGTGCCCGGTGGACGCATGCCGCTCCCGGTGTTACGCTCTCCTGCGAACGAGTCGACGCGCACCGCCGTATGTCATGCGTCGATCCGAGAACGAACACCCGAGGCACATTATGAATCGCCCCCTTCGCGCTCGCTGCGTCTCCACCCTTGCGGCCCTCTCCTTCAGTTTTGCGGCGCCGCTCGTTGCGCAATCGCAGCCGACCATCGAGCAGTTTCTGAGTCCCGCGTCTCCGCTCCAGTTGACGTCGGCCAGGAAAGCCGACCGCGTGGCCTGGATGGCCTATGATCGGGGTCTGCGCAACGTGTACACTGCGGCCGCGCCCGACTTCAGGCCCGTGCGCCTCACGCAGTATCTCGACGATGACGGAAGGGATCTGACGACTGTCAGCCTTTCGGACGACGGGTCGGTCGCCGTGTTCGTCCGGGGATCGGCGCCCAACCGCGTCGGCTGGATTGCCAATCCATCGCACGACCCGGCCGGGGCTGAGCGCGCCATCTGGGCGCTGCGGACCAGCGGAGGAGAATCGTGGCGCGTCGCCCAGGGCGCGGCACCGGAACTCTCGCCCGATGGACGCTTCGTGCTCTATGTGAAGGATGGACAGATCTACCGCGCACCGGTAGCCCGCATGGCTGCCGCGGACTCGATGGACAGCGGGCTCAAGCCGTTCATCAAGGAATGGGGAAACAACGGCAGCCCTCGATGGTCTCCCGACGGATCGAAGATCGCCTACGTCAGCAATCGCGTGAATCACTCGTTCATCGCCCTGTACGACGTCAAGTCACGCAAGGTGTCGTACGTGGCGCCGAGCGTGGATTTCGACGCGAGTCCCACCTGGTCCCATGACGGCAGGCGGCTCGCGTTCACGCGGCGGCCGGGACTGCCATTTGGCCAGCAGGCCCAGGACGGACTGGGTGGAATCGGCAACCCACCGGGACCGGCAGCTGGACTGGCGCAGGCGGCGGGGCGTGGAGGCGGCGGACGGGGCGGGGCCGCGGCCCCCGGTGGGGGCGAAGGCGGTCGTGGCGGGCGCGGCGGCGCGGCCGGCGACAGCGCGCAGGGTCCGGTCAAGAATCCCGGACTGTTCACTGCGACATTCGCCGGAGGGCACACCCTCGCGCTCATGGTCGTGGACATCGCGACGCTCGAGGCCAGAGAATTCTGGCACAACCAGCCAAACGACCGGACCTTCGCGAACCTCAATGCCATACGCTGGGCGGGCGATGGCGTGATTTTCTCCGCGCCGGTCCCCAACGACGAGTTCGATCGCTACTTCTCCGTGAGCGTCGCAGGCTCGAACGTCACGGCCGCTCCCGTCCTGCTCACGACCACCGACGGCCTGATCGAGGACGCCACCTCGGTTGCAGTCTCGCTTGACGGACGGACGCTCTACTACTGCACGAACGCCACGGACATCGAACGGCGTCATATCTGGGCCGTTCCCACGTCGGGCGGCACTCCACGGCAGATCTCCACAGGCGATGGCATCGAGACATCGCCGCAACCACTCGCCTCCGGAAAGCGGGTTGCCGTGCTCTACTTCAATGTTGCGCAACCAGCGTCGGTGGCCATCGTGCCCGGTGACGGCGGACTCCCACGAGTGGTGTTCCCCACCCTCTCGAGGGATTTCCCCGCGTCAGCACATGTCACGCCGCAAATAGTCATGACCAAGGCGGCGGATGGACTGGAGATCCATAACCAGCTGTTCGTGCCCCGCGACCTCAAGCCCGGTGAGCGCCGTCCGGCGATCGTCTTCGTGCATGGCGGGCCGCCGCGGCAAATGCTGCCTGGCTACCACTATATGCAGTTCTATCACTGGGCCTATGCGGTAAACCAGTGGCTCGCGAGCCAGGGCTACGTGGTGATGTCCATCAACTATCGGAGCGGGATCGGCTACGGACGTTCGTTCCGGAATCCGCCGAACACCAACGCTCGAGGGAACTCCGAGTATCAGGACGTCCTGGCGGGCGGCAAGTACCTGCAGTCGCGGGCCGATGTGGACGCCTCGCGCATCGGCATCTGGGGACTCTCCTACGGCGGCCTGCTGACGTCACAGGCCCTCGCGCGAAACTCCGATATCTTCGTGGCGGGCGCGGACCTCGCCGGCGTGCATCTCTACGGCAACTCGCTCGCCGACACCGCTCTCTCGTACCGGTCGTCCGCCATTTCGGCAATCGACACGTGGAAGTCACCGGTGTTCCTGGTGCACGGTGACGATGACCGCAACGTGGACTTCGCGCAGACCGTCGGGCTCGTCCAGCTCCTGCGCGCGCACAACGTCCACTACGAGTTGACCGTGGTGCCCGACGATCTGCACGAATCCATGCTGCACCGGAACTGGATCTCCACGTTCGGAAAGATGGGGGACTTCCTCAAGCGATTCGTATCCGACAAACAGCCGGCAGCGAGCCGTTGAGGCGAGCCGGCTGGCAGACATTCGTTTCTTCTCGCTAAGAGGTTGCACATGACGCGCAGGATGCTCGGCGTTGGAATGCTGGTCGTTTTCCTGTTGGATGCCATGCCTGGCCGCGCAGCACGGGCGCAGGGCAAAGCCGACGCCGCGCTTGCGAAACCAGGCCGCGATCCGAAGCAGCCCATCGACGAGGACTATACGAAGAAGATCCACGAATACACGACGGAACCGTTCTTCCTGTCTCCGCTCGTGGACTATCTTCCCGCGTCAAGAACAGTGCCCACGCCAAAGGCCGTACTTGGTGATATTGCCGGCGCACCTACCAAGCTGCCGTACTCAAAGGAGGTATACGAGTACATGCGCCTGCTCGCCAAGTCGAGCCCGCGCGTGAAGGTCTTCTCGATCGGAACGACGGAGGAAGGCCGCGAGATGATCGCCGTGGCGGTGGCAAGCGAGGCGCTGATCGCGAAACTCGATGCGAACAGGGCCCAGCTGGCCAGGCTCGCCGACCCCCGCACGATGGGCATGAATGACGCGGCCGCCGAACGGATCGCGGCGACGGCGGCCCCCGTCTATTACATCACCGGAACCATCCACTCAGGTGAAGCCGGCGCACCGACGGCGCTGATGGAGCTCGCCTACCGCCTCGCCGTGGACGAGAGTCCCTACATCAGGAACATTCGTGACCACCTCATTACGCTCATCACGCCGATTGTCGAGGTCGATGGGCGTGACCGGATGGTAGACCTGTACGAGTGGCACAAGAAGCACCCCACCGAGACCGCACCAGGACTGCTCTATTGGGGACACTACGTCGCACACGACAACAATCGCGACGCCATGGGGATGACGCTCAAACTCACGCAGAACGTGCTGAACACCTACGTCGGCTTCAAGGCCCAGGTGCTTCACGACCTCCACGAGTCCGTGCCGTATCTCTATGACAACACGATTGGTGATGGCCCCTACAACGCGTGGCTCGACCCGCTCGTGACGAATGAGTGGCAGATGATCGGGTGGAATAACGTCCAGGAAATGACGCGCTTCGGAATGCCGGGCGTGTTCGCGTTCGGCACGTTCGACACCTGGTCGCCGGGCTACCTCATGTTCATCGCCGCGACGCACAACGGGATCAGCCGGCTGTACGAGACGTTCGGCAACGGCGGCACCGCCGAGACGGTCGAGCGCACACTCGGTCCCACGGAGACCGCGCGAACGTGGTACAGGCAGAATCCACCCCTGCCGCGCGTGAAATGGTCGCTACGCAACAACA
>DASZZO010000244.1:0-5157 GCA_035544915.1 Gemmatimonadaceae bacterium
CAACCGTGCTCCAGACGCGGCTGTCCGAGGCGGCACATCAAGAGCGGCACGCCGACCTGCTCCGCGACCTCGCGACCGCCCTTCGGACCACCATTGCGATCGCTGCGCCGGTGGGGATACTCGTTTCGGTCCTTCGTGTACCAATCATACAATTAATATTCGAACGCGGCGCATTCGACTCAACAGCAACGCAACGCGTCGCAGCGCTCCTGCCGTGGATGCTCCCGGGCATGGTCGCCATGCTCTGCGTGGTGATGCTCTTCAAGGCGCTCTTTGCGCGCGGAGATCTTCGCGCCGGCGTGGTGCTCGGCGTGCTCGGCCCGGCGATGTACTTCGCGTTGTCCGGCTGGCTGAGCGGCCTGTTCGGCGTCAGAGGGATTGGTGCCGCGTACAGCATCACGTGGATCACCATTGCGACAGTCGGAGTCGATTCACTGTACCGGACGAGGGAGCGCGGCTGGCGGGTGCTGCACCGGTCAACGGTAGTGTTCGCGGGCAAGCTGTCAGGCGCGATTGCGGTCAGCGGCGCAGTGACTGGGTTCGCGACTCACCTCCTGTTTCACGAGGCCGGTTCGCTGAACACCGTCGGGCTGGCGCTCCGTATCGCGGCTGCGAGTGCGTTCGGCGCATCCACCTATCTTGCGATAGCCGTCTACGTCTGGCGCATTCCGGAACTCTCAGCAGTGCTCCGCGCACTGAAGATCGATTTCAACTGATCGCTCGTGTCGGTGAGCGTGGGATTAGTGGCGCTCAGAATATCCTGTCGAAGACGAACTGTCAGCGATGCCCGGTGCGTTCTATGGGCGGGGAGCCCTGTCGGTGCAGTAGCGGAGTCTGAGAACCGGCAACGTCGGTGGACGAGTCCGCGCCGGTGAACTCCGGCACCAGTGCCTTGATCATCTGCCGCAGCTCGCCGTCGCCCATGGGTTGCGCCACGGCGGAGCGGATGAGTGCGTCTATGTCCTCCGTCAGTGGCCGCTCGACGGATTGGCCGGCAAATCGCAGCACCTTGGGGTGATTGGTGGGGATTACGTTTTCGCCGCCGAAGAGGACTTCCTCATATAATTTTTCGCCGGGGCGCATGCCGGTAAAGACAATCTCGATGTCGACGTCCTCCTCCAGGCCGGAAAGGCGGATGAGGTCGCGAGCGAGATCGGTGATCTTGACGGGTGCTCCCATGTCGAGGATGAACAGCTCACCACCACTGCCGAGCGCGCCGGCCTGGAGCAGGAGTTGCACCGCTTCGGGAATGGTCATGAAATAGCGACGCATTTCCGGGTGCGTGATAGTGATCGGGCCTCCCTCAGCAACTTGGCGAAGAAAGGTCGGTACCACGGAGCCTCGCGAGCCGAGCACATTGCCGAATCTGACGGAAACGAAGTTTCGCCGCTCGGCCAGCGCCGCATTGAGAACGATCGTCTCGGCGATGCGCTTGGTAGCGCCCATGATCGAGGTCGGCCGCACCGCCTTGTCGGTTGACACGTTCACGAAGTGCGGCGTTGAAGCATCGAGCGCCGCATCCACCACATTGCGCGTGCCAAGCACGTTGTTGGTAATGGCCTCCGCCACGTTCTGTTCCATGAGCGGCACGTGCTTGTGGGCGGCGGCGTGGAAAATGGCGTGCGGTGCGTGACGGCCCACGATGTCGTGAACCAGGCTGGCGGCGCGGATATCGGCAATAATTGGAACGATGCGCAGGCCCGGAAAGAGGCGGCGGAGTTCCGACTCGACTTCGAACATCTGGTTCTCGCTGTGATCTATGGCTACCAGAGATTCGGGTTCCAGGGCGGCGATTTGCCGGCACAGCTCGCTGCCAATGGAGCCTCCCGCCCCGGTGACAAGTACGGTGCGTCCGGTAGCGAGTTCTTTCACCGCCTCGAGATCGGTCACGATCGGTTCGCGCCGCAGGATGTCCTGGATTTCCACTGGGCGGAGCGCGCTCACCTTGACGCGGCCGGACAGGAGGTCTCCGACTCGGGGGAGGATGCGTGGCGTGACGCCTCTCGAGGTTGCGGCGTGGACAATGCCGCGCACCACACTCCCGCGAGCGCCCCCGATGGCGATGACGACTTCGGTGGCGTGATAGGTATCGATGGCGTCCGCGAGTTCCGTTGTGGCACACACAACGGGGAGGCCGCCCATGAGCTGACCGCGCTTGGCGGGATCATCGTCGACGAACGCGACGGGAGCCAGCCATGGCGAGGTGGTATCGGTCGACAGTTCGCGCAAAACGATCTGTCCGAGCGTGCCCGCCCCCACAATGATGGTGGGTCGACGCGCCCGGCCAGACGCTCGATGAGTGCGAGCCGCGAACCGAGTCGCCAACCGGGGCATCACCATGATGAGCGATGCGGCCAATGCGTCAAAAAGGAGTGCCAAGTAGGGCATGCGGCCCGGTGCGAGACCGAGGCCGCGGATCAGGTAGCCGCCCGTAACGAACGTGAGCACAGCCGACGTGGCGGCCGCGTAACTCAATCGCTGCAGCTCCACCAGGGAGGCATGGCGCCACAAGCAGCGATAGATGCCCGCACGATGGGAGACGAGCAGGCGAATGGGTAAGGCGAGAGCAGCATACGCTGCGACTATCTGCGACTCATCGGCTGTCCACGCAAAGCTCTCCAGTCGCAGCCCCATCGAGACAAAGGGCAAAAGCGAGAGGAGAACCAGGTCGATGAGAAAGAGGTGGCGGTTTCTCATGGGCAGTGAGACGTGATCGAAGCCATCTGCATCATACTAACCGGTTTCCGGACCATACCATGTGCACCCCGCGGACCACGTGGGTGGCGCTCATCGAGAATAGATCGGAAGCCTGGTAGCAGGCAAGACTCCCCCGAGTTATCGTGGAGCGTCGCTCGCGGTCACGCACGTATTGGCCATTGGACGGATGGGAGAACGTACGATGATCGAAGCGCAAACGCCGACGCTGCCCGATTCAGCACCTTCCCGTGTAGAACCCGCGGGGGTGTCATTCGCGTGGCTTCTCGCGGTGCTGCTCATTCACCGTCGCTTCATCCTCGTCGTCGCGGGCTTCGGCCTCATGCTCTCCGTCGTAGGCGCATTTCTGACCGTGCCCAAGTATACGTCCTCATTCTCCTTCAGTCCGCAGACCAGTCAGGACCCGAGCCGGGCGGGTCTGGCCAGCCTCGCGGGACAGCTCGGCATCTCCGTCGGGGGTGCTTCGGAGGCGCCGCAGCTGTATGCGGAACTCGTCTCGACGCGTGACGTACTGTCGCCCATTGCGCGGGACAGTTTCGCGCTCGCGCCGGGCGACGGAAAACGCGTGCCGCTTGCTACTTTTCTTGGCATCCGGGGAGCCGATCCCCAAGTGGTCGAGGAGAGGACCCTACGGAATCTCCGCACGCGGATCGTCGCCGCCAGCGCGGCCACCCGCACATCCGGGGTTGTGAGCGTCACGGTCAGGACCAAGTCGGCCGAGGTGTCCTTCGAGATCGCGGAGCGACTCCTCGATGGGTTGAACCAGTTCAACCTGGCCACGCGCAAGAGCCAGGCGGGGGAGGAGCGACGCTTCACTGAAGGGCGTCTGGCGGCCGCCAAGGTGGCCCTGCGCGCTGCAGAGGATTCGCTGCAGAACTTCCTGTTCGCCAACCGGCAGTTCGGCAATTCGCCGCAGCTCACCTTTCAGCGCGAGCGGCTCCAGCGCGAAGTGTCACTCCGGCAGCAGGTCGTCCTGGGGCTCGCGCAGCAGTATGAGGATGCACGCATCCGGGAAGTGCGGGATACACCGGTAATCACCGTTATCGAGAAGCCAGCGCTGCCGGCCATGGCCGACCCGCGTGGGCGCGGCGTAATCATCGTCCTCGGCACCTTCCTCGCCCTGTTGCTCGGCATCGGGCTGGTCCTGGTCTGGGAAGGGTGGAACCGCCAGCGGCGGGCCGAGTCGGCTGACCCGTCGTACTCCGTGCTGGCGAGCGAGTGGAACAGCCTGCGCCGACCCTTTCAGAAGCCGTGAGTCAGCATCTCGCCCTGCTGCGGCGAGTCGTGCGCCAGAGCGCCTACCTCAAGAACACGCTCGCGCTTCTCTCGGGGACTTTCGTCACGCAGGCGATCGTCTTCATCGCGTCGCCCATCCTCTCCCGCATTTTCGGACTCGAGGATTTCGGCAATCTCGCCAACTTCAATGCGTGGGTGTCCCTGCTCATGCTGTTCGGGAACCTGCGGTACGAGCATGCGATACTCGTGGCGAAAGGGCCCGAGAAGACCGGTCAAGCCATCGCACTGACCGCCCTCTTGTCGCTGGCAAGTTTCGTCGCGTACGCGCTCATTGCGGCCGGCATTTACTTCTTCTTTCATGGCGCGGGCTATCTCGCCCACCTGAAGAGCATCGTGCTGTTCATTCCATTCGGAACACTCTCGCTCTCCCTCAGCTCCCTGTTCATCCAATTCAACGTCAAGTCCGGCCGGTTCAAACGTCTCGCGTCCGTCACGGCGATGCAGGTCGCTGTTGCGCTGGTACCGCAAGTCCTGCTGGGAAAACTGCACGTCCGGCATGCGCTGATTCTCGGCACCATTGTGGGATGTGTGTTTTCCGCGGCAGTCTTCGCCTGGTTTTTCGTTCGGGAAGAGGGCATGCGCGGTGTCCGTGCCGGTATGAGCGCAGCTTCCCTTCGCGCCACCGCGCGCGAACACCTGAACTTCCCGCGCTACACGCTCGCCGCCGACGCGGTTACAGTCGTGTCGCAACAGTTCATTCCCGTGTTCATCCTCGCACTTTTCAATCCAGCCGTGGCGGGACTATACGCGTTCTCGATTCGCGTGGTTCGCGTCCCGCTCATCGTGCTGTCGACGGCCGTGGCAGGCGCGTTGCGGAAGGAGGCAATTGATCTGGTGCACGGGGGCCGCAGCCTTGCCGGCCTCTTCTCCGTCACGGTACGGTCTCTGGCGTTGATCTCGCTTCTTCCCCTCGTCGTCGTACTCCTGTTCGCGGAGCCACTCTTCGGGTTCGTGTTCGGACATCAGTGGACCGGCGCCGGGCGAGTCGTCCAGATCCTCAGTCCGGGCATTCTCTTCGAGTTCATCGCACTGCCCCTGACCACGTTCTTCCTGGTGACAAACACGCAGCGATACATCTTTGCGATTCAAGTAGGCGGGTTCGTCCTGCTCGTGTTGGCCCTCTTTGCCGGCAAGCGTTACTAGATC
>DASZZO010000245.1:0-2789 GCA_035544915.1 Gemmatimonadaceae bacterium
CGACTTGACCACGACCTGCGCCACGCCCCACGCCGCGGGAATACCTACCACGAGCCATGCGAGCGCGACTTTCACGCGCTCTTCGACCCGTGTTTCACCGCTCATCGCGAGCTGCCGACCATATAATGATGCCTGGCGTCCACCGGGCGCACGGCCCAGTTCGCGATGAATCCCACCAGCAGGAGAATGGCCATCAGGTACATGGTCACCGAATAGGCGTTCGCCTTTGCGACGCCGTGTGCGATCTGATACTCGCGGATGTAGTTCACGAGCACCGGCCCGGCGACGCCGGCCATGGACCACGCGGTGAGCAGCCGCCCGTGAATCGCCCCCACGTGCATCACGCCGAACAAATCTCGCAGATAGGCCGGAATCGTCGCGAACCCACCGCCGTACATTGTCATGATCAGTACGTAGAACGTGACGAAGAGCAGCACATTGCGCAGCCGTCCCGTTGACGGTACGGAGGCATAGAGTGCGGCGCCGAGTGCGAAGAAAATCATGTACGTGCGCCGCCGGCCGATCACGTCGCTGAGTGATGACCAGAAGAAGCGTCCGATCATGTTTGCCAGGCTGAGCAGTCCGACGAATCCGGCGGCCGCCGCCGCCGTGATGACGCCGGGAAACATCTCCTGAATCATTGGAGACGCCTGGCCGAGCACGCCGATGCCGGCGGTGACGTTGAGGCAGAGCATAACCCAGAGCAGCCAGAACTGCGGAGTGCGAATGGCCTCGTTTACGTGCACGTTCGGCGCGGGTGGTGTGCGCCGTTTCGTCGGCGACTGGCCCGCGGCGTCAGGCTGGCGCCAGCCCAAGGGTGACCAGCCGGGGGCGGGGAGCCGCACGGTGAACACGCCGAACATCATGAACGTGAAATAGATGGCGCCCATCGCGAGAAATGTCTCCGCGACGCCCATCGACATGGCTGTCTTGAAATGGTTCATGAGTGTCACCGCGAGTGGCGAACCGATCATCGCGCCGCCGCCGAATCCCATGATCGCCATGCCGGTCGCCATGCCCGGCCGGTCGGGGAACCACTTGATGAGCGTGGACACCGGCGAGATGTAGCCGAGTCCGAGCCCGATGCCGCCGATCACGCCATAGCCGAGATAGATGACCCCGATCTGGTGGAGATGCACCCCGAGCGCAGCCACGGCGAACCCGCCGCCAAAGCAGCAGGCGGAGGCGAACATGGCCTTGCGCGGGCCCGCGTCGTCGAGCCAGCGGCCGAATGTGAACGCCGAGAGACCGAGGAAGACGATGGCGACGCTGAAGATCCAGCCAATGGTGGTGAGCTTCCAGTCAGCGGCCGCGGGCTTGTTGATGCCGACGAGCGTCGAGAGCGGCAGGTTGAACACACTGAACGCGTACGCCTGCCCGATGCAGAGATGAATGGCGAGGGCGGCGGGTGGCACGCGCCACCGGCTATAGCCTGGCCGGGCGAGTGAGTGTTCGCGGTCGAGAAAGGAGAGGAGGGTCATGAGCGGGCTCAATAATGCGGCAAATCGACGCGAAATGGTAATCTTCAATAACTCTGCCCTTTACCGGACCTCGTCATGACATTCCGCACTCGCGTCCTGTATCTGCTCTCGCCGCTGTTGATCGCCCCCCTCACCATCTCCGCTCAGGCGTCTCGCACTCAAATCGTCATGCTGGGCACCGGTACGCCCATTCCCAATCCAGACCGCAGCGGTCCGGCCACTGCGGTCATCGTGGACTCCGTCGCGTATCTGTTCGACGCGGGAGCCGGCGTCGTGCGGCGCGCCGCCGCCGCGGGAAGGGCGGGGATCACCGCGTTCGCCGGTCCCGCGCCCGGGGCGCAGGCGAACCCCCGCTTCGACCGAGTGTTCCTCACGCATTTGCACTCCGATCACACACTCGGTTTGGCCGACGTGATCTTCACGCCGTGGATCCAGGGGCGGACGACGCCGCTCGATGTCTATGGTCCCCCGGGGACCCAGCGCCTCGTGAGCGGAATCCTCGACGGGAACGCCGAAGACATTGCGGAACGCATTGCGTCGTCAGGAGGGCCGTCGACGGAGGGGTGGAAATCGAACGTGCATGAAATCGGCGAAGGCGTCGTCTTCAAGGACGAGCGTATCAGCGTGCGCGCATTCGCCGTGCCGCACTCCGGGTGGAAGTTCGCGTTCGGCTATCGCATCGAAACACCCGATCGCACGATCGTCATCAGCGGCGACGAGCGTGCCAACCCGGACCTCGCCGCCCAGTGCGCCGGATGCGACGTGCTCATTCACGAGGTGTATTCCGATGCCGGGTTCGCGGCGGTGCCGCCGCTGCGACAGAAGTACCACGCGCAGGCGCACACCTCGGCCACTCAGTTGGGCGATATGGCGACTCAGGCAAAGCCGAAGCTGCTGGTGCTCTACCACCAGATGTTCTTCGGGTCCACCGAGGAGAAGCTCGTGAGCGAGGTGCAGTCGCGATTTGCGGGGCGAGTTATCAGCGCGCACGACTTGCAGGTGTTCTAGCTGCCTGGCCGATCTCCACCCGTCCGCCCATTGGCTCCGGAACGAGGAGTCGTTCCGCCGGGGCTATGTTGATCCAGAGCTCAAAGGCGCCGCCGGCCTTCTTCACCGCCCGGCTTGGTGTGATCCCGTGTGCCATGCAGCCCGCGGCAAAAAGACGGGCCTCGGGTATACCGTTCTCCCGTTGGCGCCCGTTGGGGCTCCGCTCCGGCGCAGGGCACTCGCCGTGTGGCGCTCCGCTCTAAAGGGTGCCATATTCGAGCCTTCGCGTGGTTTCCGTGGCCCCGCACTTTCATTCGCCTC